>DAOVEQ010000144.1 GCA_030668905.1 Thermococci archaeon | reverse complement strand
TAACTCTTCTTTTTTAACTTCCTCTTTTGCTATCTTTTTTGCAGATAGAAAGCTTATTTCTCTATCCAAATTCATCAAAGATTTTACAACTTCAGATTCCTTATTTAATTTGTATAATGTGGCTCTTCCGATCTTTCTTGTCTCCTTTACCAAACCCAAGCTTTCAATTTTTTCCCAGTGCCTGTTCAGAGTTGACCATCCTACCTTAGAATACTCTGCAATCTCTGTTTTTGTATAGTCCCAGCTATCGTGAATTATCAAAAACTCCAGTATTCTTGTTATTGGGGTATCCTCAAAAAGATCTGCTAACATGATCCACTACTACCACTACTGGTATATATATCTTTCGGTTAAGAGAACATTAGAACTAACTTTGATGAAAGCTTTATATACCGTGGATGATATACCAAATTCAATGAATTGGGAGCAAAAGTTCATATTGAAAAAGATGATTTATTTGAAATACATTGGCTCTCGGCACACGAGTACTGATAATATAATAAAAGGGAGTCCAAAAAGTGAAAGGGATAAATTAAAGAAGGCTCTAAAGTATTTAATAAAAGAGAATTATATCCTTACAAAACCTACTTCTTATGGGCTTCAAATCTCAATTAATCCTAAAAGAATTAATGAGATCTTGGAAATAATCAGAAACAAGGTAGAATGAAAACATTATGAACATGAGTAAAAAATTACTTTTTTCTCTTAGTGTGAACTTTTACGTATATTTAAGAATTTTTCTTTCACATACCGAAACCTTTAAATACTATGATTCATATATGAATGATAAGTATGAAAAATATGATTTATATGAGGAAATCGCATGATTGAAGTAAAAAAAGGTAAATACATATTTGGAACGGTTAAAGTAGGAGAAAGAGGACAGATCGTCATTCCAAAAGAGGCAAGAGATAAGTTTGGCATAGAGCCAGGAGATAGCTTGCTCATACTCGGAGATGAAAATAAAGGAATCGCAATCGTAAAGGAAGATCTTATGAAAAACTTTGCACTGAAAATATTGGAGGGCATGAGTTACGTTAAAGAAAGAGTCAAAGGTGAAAAGAATGAATAGAAAACCAGAGCCAGGTTGGGCCTTTAAAATGATGTCTCTAATTCATGATAATCCCCTGCGTAGAAATTTTACGGATCCCCATAAACCTCTAAAAGCAGCCGGGCTTAAGCTAGGGCAGAATGTACTAGAAATAGGATGTGGCCCGGGATTCTTTACGATCCCCGCAGCAAAAATAGTGGGAAAAAAAGGAATTGTATATGCGCTGGATATTCATCCATTGGCGATGGAAAGAGTTCAAGAAAAGATTAGAAAAGAGGGAATAACAAATGTCAAGACTATCTTAGCAGATGCGTCTCAGACTGGTTTACCTGACCAGAGTATGGATCTCGCTTTTCTATTCGGAATTGCTCACAGCATCAACGAAATTTTAAAAGCTGTTCTAGACGAACTATATCGTGTTTTAAAACCTGGGGGTATACTCTCTATAAAGACACGGATCTCGGAGAAAAAACTGACTGAACTACTAGAAAGAAAAGGATTTATCTATTCAGAGAATAGGGAGGGGATCTTCTTATTCAAAAGGAAAAAATAGAGTAGGGAATGAGAAGGATTGGCACAAAATTTAAAAACAACAGAGATATATAGTCAGAGGAAAATAAAACTGGAACATCGGAGGAATTGCAATTGAAATATAGTAGCAGTTTACAAAAAATATTTGAAGTTCAAAATAAGATTAAAGATATTCATTCTTTTTTGGAGAAAGTATTTCCAATTGCCATCGTAGAAGATAATCAGTTCTATATATTTGATACCGACTCATCTGGAAAGAAATATATTTTTGTTAAGGAAGCTCCTGCACCAATGCCAGTTCCTAAAGGAGTCAGAGCCGCTTTTCCACTCGAGTGTTACAAAGGTAAAATAGCATGCGTGATTTCAGGTGAGATCTTTGAATCTCTTGCAGGTTATGCTTTAATCTTTCATGAGTTTATACATTGTAACCAATGGGAAATTTGCGAGCTGAAACTCAAACAAAAGTTGGAAATAGCTCAGGAGCCCATGTGGGAGTTAAATTACCCGTTTCCTTATGGTGACAGCAGATTTGCTGAAACTTACTCTCTATTCCTAAAATCTTTGGAAAAAAGTGAACCTGATAACATTTCAAAATATCGTGGTAAATTAAAAAAGATTTTGAGTAAAGACGACTTTGAATATATGATTTGGCAGGAATGGAAGGAAGGATTTGCACGTTTCATTGAAAATCAGATTAGACGCAGGCTTGGTATCAGAGAAAATCATCATGGTAAAGAAAAACCTTTTGATAGAGTCACATTCTATGAAGGCGGAGCAGAATTTATTACATTTTTAGGTAAACAAGAGCTAGGATTGTTAACAGATATAGAAACGCTATTTTATAAGATGTTAAGATGGTAAACAATAAATTCAGCTAATAGTGTATTTGCGGTTCGTTCATCATTTCCATACACCCCAAAACCTTATTTAACACACCTCCCCTTCTATTTTCATGTACGATGAGTTCGTCGAAAAGCTCTGCACATACACGAAGTTTGCCAAGCTCGGGCTTAAGAATATTCGGAATCTTTTGGAGATTCTAGATAATCCTCAAAATAATTTTAAATCAATACATGTAGCGGGCACGAACGGAAAAGGATCTGTGGCTGCGATGATATCACAGATATTAATGGAAGAAGGATATAAAACAGGACTGTATATCTCCCCACATTTAGTGGATTTTAGAGAGAGAATCCAGATAAATAGAGAATTGATATCCAAGGATGATCTCTTGAGGATAGGAGAAAGTATCGTGGATATCGTGGAGTCTGGAAATCCAGCTTCTTTTTTTGAGATCACCACCGCTATAATGTTCAAATATTTTGCGGAAAAAAAGATAGATTATGGGGTTATAGAGGTGGGTATGGGTGGAAGACTCGATGCCACCAACGTTATTCTTCCGGAAGTTTCGGTAATTACACATATATCTTTAGATCACACAAAAATTCTTGGAAATACTATAAAAAAGATAGCTTTTGAAAAGGCGGGGATCATAAAAAATAGACCCACAGTAATATCCGATTACAATCTTTACGATTTTTTTTCAGAGATATGCAAGAAAAGAGGATCGAAATTATATTCAGTCGGTAAAGATCTGAAATACACAAAAAAAGGAGATTTTTTTGACATAAATGGAGTTTTAAATCTGAAGGATTTAGAAATTTCTCTTAAAGGAGATCATCAGTTATTAAATGTTGCCACGGCTACTCTTGCATCGTACATCCTGAATATTCCAGAAGACAGCATCAGAAAAGGCCTGAAAAAAACAAAATGGGAGGGG
>DAOVEQ010000193.1 GCA_030668905.1 Thermococci archaeon | reverse complement strand
GGAAAGTAAGTCCCTGAAACTAACTGGGATGTCAGCCCCAGAAACCAGTTTATAGGATCTGTGGGTGCTTTTGTTACTATCGTAAAACCGGCAGCAAAGAGATCCAACGCGAGCATCAAAACAAATCCAGAGATAAAAACTACCACAAATCCAGAATTAAAGTATATTTTAGCATTAAAAAGTGTTACAGCTAAAAAAATAAAGAAGAAACTCGTCAGAAATCTCCATATTATTTTCCATGAGTTTGCCCCTATGAATATGGTAACGAACTTGCATGGAGACGTATAGAGATTGGCAAAATTGGCTCCTCGTAAGATTCCAGAGACGCTGCCTGTGCCGATAAATACGAGATTGGTAATGAACATGGCTATTACAAAAAATTCCAGAAATCTCGGTGTTCCATACTGAGCTATATCTGCGTCTAGAGTTACAAGCTTTGCAAAGATACCGATGACACCTACGTTCACAGCGATCCCCAAAAACTGCGAGATAACTCCCCATCTTTGCGAAAAAAACGTGTATGCCCCCATTCTTATAAACGAGCTTATGACTTTTATCTCTGATTTAATCTCATTAAACATCTTTTTTACCCCTATTAAGTATATATAAAAAAGCATCTTCAAGAGAAGGTGTTCTTATTTTTATATCCTCAATTTTGGAACTTTTTAAAACTCCTAAGATTTCAGGGAGATTCTTCTCTTTGTCTTCAAAAAATATTTTTAGTTTATAAATCCCATTTTTATAAGTCTCTTCGGTTCTTATCGTAAAGGGCTTAAGATCCTTTTTTATCTTTGAATTCAGATATTTTAACTTCAGTTCCAGAATCTCATACTCCTTCGAGAGTTCTTTGATGTTTTCGGGCTTGTCTATAAATTCAATCTTCGTATCGAGAATCGCAACTCTATCGCACATCTTTTCTGCTTCGCTCATGTCATGAGTAGTTAATAAAATAGTAGATCCCAAGTTCTGGCAGAGTTCTTTCTTTATAGCATCATGAACTCTTCTTTTTGACGGAACATCCAATCTTATCGTCGGCTCGTCCAGAACTATTATTTTCGGCTGTACGATAAATGCTAAGGCCAAATGAACCTTCTGTTTCATGCCCGCCGAGAGTTTCTGGTACCACTCTTTTCTCTTTTCTTCGAGATCGAGTATCTGCATGGCATAATCTATTCTTTTCTTCACGATATCCGAAGGCACTTTCCATAACTCAGCAATATATTTTAGATTCCGTTCTATTGTCACTCTCCATGAAAATAAACCCCACATCTCTCTTTCGCCTCCGAAAATAGTTACCATCTTTCTTGTGATCTTTTCATGATCTTTTACGGATTCATAATCATCTATGTAAATGTGTCCCGAGGTAGGTATCACCAGTGCATTCATTATTTTACAGAATGTCGTTTTTCCTGCACCATTCGGTCCCAGTAATCCAAAGATCTCACCTTCTTTGACTTCAAAGTTAACGTCTGTCAGTGCTGGCAAAGTCTCTCTCGGTTTTCTGAGGTCTTTTATCAGATCAATGAATCCGAATGTTCCTTTTCTCGGAGGAGGATAATATTTATTGAGATGCTCAGCTTCTATTATTCCCATACAATCCACACTCAGACATATTTTATAAGGTTTTGCGTGGACTCTGATGTATCCTTTAATGTACTTTTTTATAAACATCGTTCAATATGCCTGCATTTTAATCCAGTGTTGCTCAAAGTAAATATTTTAGGCGATACAGTTTTACTCTTTTTAAAAAACCTTCTGAAGTAATTTGATGCCCCACTATCTTTATTTCTCATATACCCATTCTTCGAA
>DAOVEQ010000065.1 GCA_030668905.1 Thermococci archaeon | reverse complement strand
AACATTTCTGTTCGCATGTGCGAAAATTCTAAAAACTAAACTATAATTTGGGAAAATCACAAACTTCAACTTAAAAATTGAGAAATTTGCGAAAAGTTTATAAAGTAATGTGTGTATATTTTTGTAATGAAAGAAAAGGACGAAGAGATCATTAAACTATTGAAAAAAAATTCCCGGCTGAGTATTATAGAGATGTCGAAAATTTTAGGCATACCCGATACTACGATACACTACAGGATGAAAAAACTCGATGATGTCATAAAAAAATATACGATACTTTTGGATTACGAAAAAATAGGTTCGGATATTTATTTACTGAGCATAGAGATAGAGAAATACGTCCTGAATAAGATCACAAAAGAAGTTGTTGAGAATATATATAATGATCTCTCAAAAAAAGAAGGAATTGTCAGTATCTTTAAATCAGAAGAAAATATATTCGTTGTCATGGCATCTAAGGATCTTAAAATAGATGAATTCAAATATCCGGGCGTTAAAAATGTTGAATATTTCAAATTAGAGTCATTCGAGATACTATAGTGGTGATATGAATTTACTCATATTAGGACCTCCAGGAACAGGGAAGAGATTCTGGCTGAAAAAGCTTATTAAATTCTGGCTTAAAAATATAGATGATAGGGTACTTTATGCTGCGGTCGATATTCCCCCTGATGAAATAGATTACAAGGGTATAATCGTGGACTGCTACTCTGAAAGGGTAGGCAGATCGGAACAAAAGTATTATGCTACCTGTGCCTACGATCTTGACGAGATCTACAAGGAGGTCACCCTTGCCATTGATGAGTTTGACGGCAAATACCTTGTAATAGACTCTCTAACTCCATTGATACTTACCCTGGGATCACCCCCTGTCTACAGATTCCTGCAAAAATTACTGGCATGTGCAAAGACCAATCAAATAAACGTTATTTCCATTTTACATCAGGGCGCGCATGACGAAAAGGAAGAGAGATCGATCCTTCACTTATTCGATGACGCTTTAATTTTGGAAAAACTTAATAATAAACGAAAGATAGAGTATTATTATCACAGGAAACATGATTCTGAAAAAAAGAGATATCATATAAAGAAAGGTGAGATAATTGAATGAGTTCGTTGATTATGCAATAGGAAGTGTGATTTTGTTTTTGTTAAGTGTGGAACTTTTTTCGTACATATTGAGAGACACTCAAAAGGAGTATAAAAATAAAGTGATGTATACTACCGTTGGCGACATATTTGGATTATTAGGGTATATGCTTCTTATAGTTTTTGTCATCTCTGCTTCGGGTACATTCGCGAATCTATGGAAACTCGAGCCCATGCCTTACGTGATGGTAGCTAGGTCCACAGCTTCTTTACTATCTTTAATCTTATATACAGGACATATAACTTTTAAAAAAGCTTACGGACATGAAAAAACAAAAGGAAGAGAAACAGAGTATTATCTTACCATCATATTTCAAGTTTTGGGGTATCTCTTTTATCTCATGTCAATAACATCCGGAGGTAGATTCTAATGGAAAAGAATGAGGTATCTAAGATAATAATATACATTTCTACGATAATGTTAGCGGCATGCATGGCAAGTATAGGCTATGCTGTTCTGAACTTTAACAGCGAAGTTTCAGTAAAGATAGGAGTTGCCTTTATAATCTCTGCTGTATTCTTTCTGGCTTCGATAATATCCTCCATATCCTCCCTCTACATCGAGAGCTCGAAGATTAAACAGGATGCATATATAACGGTCGCGATGATCATTTTTATCTTCGGATGTATAGTATATCTTCTGGTGGCTTTATCGATCTTATACAGGGTGTAGCCATGAGGATAAAAACAGGAATAAATGGATTGGATGAGCTTATAGAGGGCGGATTTCCGGAAAAATCAACCATATTGGTATCCGGCACACCCGGAACTGGAAAAACTCTATTTTGTTTACAGTATATCTATAAAGGTCTGGAACTCGGAGAAAGCGGGATATATATAACTTTAGAGGAAAAGCCCGAAGAACTTCGAAGAGAGGCAAAAAGATTTTCATGGAACTTAAAAAAATACGAAGATCGGAAAAAACTTGTAATTCTAGATGCCTCTGCAAGGGTCGGTCTTCCACCGACAGAAAAATATTTTGTAGAAGACCTGGATATAGAAGATCTTTTGAACAAGATCTATGATATATGCCTGGAAATAAAAGCAAAAAGACTGGTATTGGACTCTCTACCACCACTATTCGATAAAGAGGAGAATATAAGATCTAAGATCCATAAAATAGGGAGGATCCTGAATGAGATCAGTTGCACATCTATCATAGTCAGTGAAACACGGGATGAAAATAGATTCAGCAGATTCGGAATCGAGGAGTTTATAGCGAGAGGTCTTATCATGCTGAACTTGGAGGAGATAGAATCCAGGTTAAGGATGCGGGAATGCAGGAGGAGTATATTCATAAGAAAGATGAGAGAAACGAAACATAAAGTGAGGAGATATCCTTTTTATATTGGCGAAAACGGTATAAATATAGATGTTAAGGGAGAGTTACTATGAGAGTTTTACCAGATACGAGTGTCATCATAGATGGAAGGTTCAGGAGGTTTCTCCTGGAGAATGAAGTTAAAACTATTTTGGTAAATGAAGCAGTGGTAGCAGAGATAGAGCACCAGGCAGCAATTGGTAAAACTACTGGAGAATCAGGGTTAGAAGAACTGAGAAAATTAAGAAAATTCTGTGAAGAAGGAAACATAGGTATAGAATTTGTAGGGGAGAGACCACCTGTAACCAGATTAAAGGATGTGGACGATATAATAAGAGCTTCTGCATACGATAATAACGCTATTTTAATAACGGGAGACATGACTCAAAAAACAATTGCCGAGATAAAGGGAATCCCGGTAAGATACATCTCGAGTAAAAAAGATATGAGGATGAGTATAGAGGACTTTTTCGATGAAGAAACAATGTCAGTTCATTTAAAAGATGGAGTAAAAGTAATAGTAAAGAGAGGCACTCCAAAAAATGTTCTTTTTGAAAAAAAAGATAGAATACTGAATGAAGATGAGTTGAACGAGATTTCTATAGATATAATAGAGAGAGCAAAAAGAGAAAGAGACTGTTTTATAGAATTAGATGAGCAGGGTGCTGTTATAGTGCAGTTGAGAGAATACAGGATAGCCATTACAAAACCGCCTTTTTCAGACAGACTTGAGATTACCGCGGTGAAACCCGTAAGAAAAGTCCCATTGGAAGAATACAACATCTCCGATAAACTAAAAAAAAGATTGGAGGATGCGGAGGGAATTTTGATAGCCGGAAGTCCAGGTGCCGGGAAATCTACATTTGTCCAGGCACTGGCAGAGCATTACAAAGATCAGGAAAAAATAGTAAAGACAATGGAAAAACCTAGGGACTTGCAGGTATCTCCAGAAATAACGCAGTATACGTCTTTGGACGGAAGCATGGAAAAGACCGCGGATGTTTTACTTTTAGTTCGCCCTGATTTTACCATATTCGATGAAATGAGAAAAACAAGTGATTTTTTGATATTTACCGATATGAGATTAGCAGGAGTGGGGATGGTGGGTGTCGTGCATGCCAGCAAAACTATAGACGCAATTCAGAGATTTATAGGAAGGATAGAGTTAGGGATAATCCCGCAGATAATAGATACTATAATCTATATAGATAAAGGAGAGATAGGACAGGTTTTTTCATTGGGATATACTGTAAAAGTACCCTATGGGATGACAGAAGCTGATCTGACCAGACCCGTCATAGAGGTAAAAGATTTCGAGAAAAACACCCTTGAATACGAGATATACAGTTATGGCGAACAAGTAGTGGTCATGCCTGCAAGAAAGAGAAGTATAAAACCTCCGAGGAATATCGCCCACGAACTGAAAAAAATTACCAGAGGAGATTTTAATGTAGAGATGATCAATGAAAGAAAAGCTGTTATATATATGGATTCCAGGGATATCCCGAGAATAATAGGAAGAAAGGGAAAAAACATTGAAATGTTAGAGAAAAAGCTCGGTATTTCCATAGACGTGAGAGAGAAAGAAACGGAAAATATTTCTGTAACAGTAAAAATGACAAAAGATTATTATACTCTTGAAACTCCGCTAAGAGAAGAGATGTTAGACTTTTATTTAGGTTCTTCCTACTTTATCACAGCACATGTGAATAAAAAAGGAAGAGCGAAGATTAAAAAGCACAGCGAACTCGGAAAAACTCTAAAAAAAGCACTGGATTCTGAAACCTCGGTATATGCAGTACCATCGCAAGAAAACTTCAGATAATTGGCTTTTTTTTCTGTCCAATGAGGGATTTCCTTCAATTTAAGTTCTGTTTTCATATAGGTATTAGGAGGGTCCCCTCTGAAAGTGTAGTAAGCAAAGGCATCCATAGATTTATTCTCCTTTGCTTCTATAAAACCTCTATTGAATGTAATGTGGGGCTCAAAAACATGAAGATTCTTTTCTGTGGGATCAACAGAGTACCATTCACCGAGATAAAACTCTGCCCATGAGTGAGATACTTTGGAATCATCCCTTGGAAGCCAGCCCCAGACAGGTCTCGCTTCTATCCCCGAAGCTTTGCATAATGCAATAAAAAGAAATGAAAACTCTGTACAGTCTCCTCTCATATTTTTCAAAGCCCATGATGCAGAGTTTTCTTCTCCGTTATATTCATAATTTAGATCTTGGACAAAATTAAATATTTTTTTCACTTTTTCCTGATCGTTCTCGCAATCTTTTGTAATCTCGTTCGCTTTTGCTATGATCTCAGGATTTTTGTAATCTATAAGATCGTAACTGTCTTCTATCTCTTTTCTACCGTGACAAACTATTTCCTGAACTTGCGTATAAGTCTGTACTCTAAAATTTATATCTATACGAACAGAATCCGTATCCTCAAAGATAAACTTGAAAGCTCCATTTTCTATTCTGCATTCAGGCATACTTACAATCTCTATCATCTGCGAATCTGTATCCTCCGGTATCGGCACATAAATCTCCAAAGACTCAACTTTTCTGTCAGAGTTCCAGAGTATCGTTAGATCACATTCATATGCGTTATTTTTAATTAATGCTCCCTGAAGAGGAAAAAGAAGTAAAAATAATAAGAAAATTAAAAAATATCGCACTATCCCACCTGATTAAGCTTTGCCCCCCAGATCTTTGAGTATAATATCGCATCCTCGAGATTAGTATTTATCGATATCTTGCAGATAAGATTTCCGTATCTGAATGTAACATGTATAACATCGTTTTCCATATCATACGTAGTTTCGTTCCCGATCGCCGGATACGGGAATGCCCCGATGAAGTACTCTTTAAACTTATTTTCCGCGTCCTCCACTGTATCATATTTCTCAACTGTACACTCTATTCTGTTTTCACCATTTTCAAGAACTATATGGTAAGAGTTTTCTCCCAGATATTCGTCTGTAACAAGATTCCACATGCCCACTTCTTCTTTTCTCAAAACTAATTCCGAGACATCCTCTTCTATAAAAGTTTTCGATACATAAAATTTTAATTCATACTCGTTTTCATTCCCATTAATATCCTTAGCAACGATCTTAACAGTATGTTCTCCTTCGGAAAGTTTTTCACTGATCGAAAAACACGCACAGTTATATTCTTCATCTACGTACCATTCAAATCGTAAAGGATCATCATCTGGTTCTGTACTCTCGTTTTTGAACGTGATTTTTTGAGTGTCTCTGGGATTTTCGGGAAACATTGAAAATTTTGCTACAGGCGGATTATCAGGTACAACAGTTGTCTCCAGAGGATTTGTTGTCTCGGGAGCCGGTGTATTAGTTTCATTTTGTTCTTTCTCCGTGCACCCAAAAGAGATCACAAAAAGAAGTATGATCCCTATACATAACAACTTACTCTTCAGGTTCTTCATCTTTTGATTCTCCCATCTTTACAACGTAATCCGCTGCATTCTGCAACGCAGCAGAGAAACCTGGATCCATGCCTATTATTATTGTTTCTTTTCCGTATTCTTTAGCTTTGTTTATGATAGGAAGAAAATCTGCATCTCTTGTAGCCAGAGCTACTGTGTCAATATTCTCATTGTGTATAAGTTCCATAGAAATCATTCCCATCATCACATCTGTGTCTCCCGCAACGACGAT
>DAOVEQ010000151.1 GCA_030668905.1 Thermococci archaeon | reverse complement strand
AGATGAAGATGTACAATATCGCCCGGATATCCTGGTGCAAAGGCTACGGTTCCTTTTCCTTGAGTGCACCTGAATGTATTCATGAAGAGAGACTCTCCACCTAAAACTTTCCTTTTCAGACCGCCAAACAATCCTCCTTTTATCTCCGTTTTCATTTCAATATTTGGGCTCATGTATACCATCGCCCCAGCTTCTCCAACTATTTCCTGTCCACTTTCAAGATACGTTTTTAGTATAGTATATGCAGGTCTGTGCTCGACTTCAAAAGATAACTCTCCTTTCTCCTCAAGTCTTGCCCCACATTTTACACAGAATAAACTATCATCGCGGTTGTCGGTTCCACAGTGAGGACATTTCATAAGCCCACCTTTTTACCGCAGTTCGGACAGAACGCAGCATCATCAGCGAGAGTATATCCGCACTCTGGACATATCCTTGAGAGTTTTTCACCTTCAAGTTCTATCGCTATTCCCCCGACAAGACCAGCAGCTAAATTGTATAAAAAGACGTAGATCACGGAAACAACACCTGCCAATATTGCCCAGATTATTCCAAATACTACACCCATTATTACTCCAAGAGCCGCTCCTGCTCCACTAAGACCTATTCTTCCCAGGTCATAGTATTCTGAAAAACTTCCAAATCCTGCCCCCATCAGCGCTCCGAAAATTATTCCAAGAACAACTCCCACTATAAGACATATCGTCAGCACCAGCTTAAACACCGAAAAATATTCGAATTTTTTAATTTCGTATTTCATTTTGGTATCCTCCTATACTTTTTATATAGTTATTTAACTCAAACTTTTTATTCTTTTCTATAGTGACAAAGGATAAGTGAATTTCTGGCAGTTTTATTTAATATATCAGATTAAAAACAGTTTTTTATCATTACAAGGCTAAATTATCCTTTTGAAATCGTTTGAAATCATTTTCGTCTATTTTATAATATAAAGTTCATCATTGAACTCTCTTTCAATTTTTATTTTTAACAGTTAACCCCGAAAAACTTAAAATATACTTAATTACACTCTATATTATATGAAGATCTGGATAGATGTCTCAAATGCACCGCATATTCATTTTTTCAAGAATATAATAAAAGAATTAAAGGTCAGAGGGCATGATGTTATAGTTACGGCAAGAAACTTCGATTCTATAACAGAGATTTTGGAGCTTCATGATATAGATCATCAATTAGTTGGAAAACATGGTGGTTTTTCCTTAAAAGATAAGTTAGTTGAAAGCTCAAAAAGAGTCATGGGACTGACAGAGATAATCTCAAAAGAATCTCCGGATTTAGCACTCTATAAGCATTCTGTTGAGGCTTCCAGGGTAAGTTACGGCTTAAAAATACCGTCCCTCTGTGTACTCGATAACGAGATTGCCGAGTCTCAAAATAAGTTAATGCTGCCTCTCTCCACAAAAATAATAGCCCCGAAAGCGATACCTTTGAAAGAAATAACAAAATATGGAGTTTCTAAGGAAGATATAAGGAGATTTCATGGAGTATGCGAGCTTGCACATGTGAGAGATTTTGTTCCAGATGAAAAAGTCATGAGCAACTTTAATTTTGACAGGCCCCTAATAGTAATGAGACCAGAGCCAATCAAAGCTGATTATTACAACGGAGACAAAGATAAATCGATAATCAGGGATGTTATAGCCAATTCCTCGATAGATGCTACTTTTGTAGTATTTCCGAGATGCGAGGATCAGAAAAAACTCTTCGATTTTGAAAATGTTATAATCCCGGAAAATGTTATCGATTCCTTGAGTCTTATTCATTACTCGGATCTGGTAATAAGTGCAGGAGGATCGATGAACAGAGAAGCAATAGCTTTAGAGGTCCCTGCAATATCAGCATTTCCGGGACATGTTCTGGCAGTTACACAGTTTTTGATAAATCTGGGAATAAAAGATCATTCTTTAGATCCTAAAGAAATCTGGAAAATGGCTGAAGAGTTTATGACGAATACGTATAAAAAAGATGTAAGGAAAGCACTGAAAAAGATGGAAAATCCTGTGGACATTATTCTGGAAGAGATTGAAGCAATAGAAGATTAAAGTTTATAGACTTTTTCTCCTTTCTTAACTTTTTCAGGAGTTTTTATTCCTATAGAGTCTCCAGGTTTCGCTTCTTCGACTTTTTTTCTGTCTATCTCCATGGATTCTATGACAAACTCTAGATCTCCTATTTTTATCTTGTCTCCAATCTTAAAGGTTCCTGTGACGTTTATTCCAGCAACGTCGACCCTCGAAAAATACGTGAATACTTCTCCTACTTCTTCCATTTTATCGCCTCATAATTTTTTTCATTTACATATTTATATAATTTTCTCAAAAGTAGGAGTTGCTGAGTACTTTTCTTTATATTCAAAAAAATCTTGACTCTTTATACAACCTAAAAAAATCTTTTAAATTCTCCATAGTTTTGCAATCAGGATTAAAAATGTTACCAGTTCTTAAATATGAATTAAAACTGCATCCTCCACCACATATAAAACGATACTGGCATTCTTTGCATTTTTCCATATTTAATATATTCCTGTTTCTATATTTCTTGAAATTTTCATTTAATTCAAATTTGGGATAATATTTCCCTATATTTAAGTCTTTAATACCAATAGCATTCATGCATGTATACATATCGCCATAGGGATCATAAAATATTTGAGTGTAATGAGCTGGGCAGTGATAGAATTGTGGTATCCAATGCCCTCTCTCGTAGAATTTCCTAAAAAATCCAGGTAATATCCTAAAAACTCTTCTGATCAAAGGATCTTTAAAAATTTTTAAAAGTTCGTCATAAGAAAGAGATGGTAAATAATAGCAAGGTCCACCTATTTCCTCTCTTTCTACTGAAAGGTATATAGTAACATTCTTCCTTCTGTCCCATCCTTTTTTCATGTAAAAATTTGCTAAATCTTCCAGATATTTCTTGTTTTTTGGTCCTATATTAGTCCTGAAACTAACATGTATCCCAAGATCTATTATCTTCTCTATATTTTCTATCGTTTTTTCAAAGGCACCATTATGTCTGGAAGAATCATGAATTTCTTTCGGTCCGTCTAAAGTTGTTTGTATATCTGTTATATAATCCTTATATCTCTCTAATAGAAGCTCAAACATATTCAACTCTATAGAATT
>DAOVEQ010000163.1 GCA_030668905.1 Thermococci archaeon | reverse complement strand
TTACAAAATTTTCGCTGACCATGAAATTAATAAAGAAAGAGAGAAAAAAGGAAAACTTCCTGCAAATTATCTTCTCCTCAGAGGGGCAGGGATCTATGAGAAAATAAAAAGCTTTGAGGAGAGATATAATATAAAAGGATGCTGCATAGCTGGAGGGGCGTTGTACAAAGGTGTAGCTAGATATATTGGAATGGATATTATAGATGTTAAGGGCGCTACAGGAACTGTAAATACAGATTTAAAAGCGAAAGCAAAAGCAGTATTTGATAATTTTGATAAATACGATTTTTTCTTTGTGCACATAAAAGGCACAGATTCTGCTTCGCATGACGGGGATTTTGATCTCAAAAAAAAGATGATAGAAAGAATAGACTCAGAGTTTATTTCCGAGATAAAAGATCTGGACTGTATAAAGCTTCTCACAGGCGATCATTCCACGCCAGTAAGACTGACAAGGCATTCTTCTGATCCGGTACCCCTACTTTTCTGGAGTAAAGATGTGAGAAAGGATAATGTGAAGAATTTTGACGAGATATCATGTGCAGAGGGAGGTTTGGGACACTTGAAAGGGGTAGATCTCATGAAGATTATTCTGGATTATATGAATAAGGGTGAGATGTTCGGTGAGTAGCTAAAAGATTATCTATGTCTTCTATACTCTTGATGAACTTCTTTAAATAGAATTTCAGTTTTTTGTAATATGCAGTATCTATATTAGCTCCCAGAGATTCCAGTTCTTTTCTGTATTTTTTAAAGAGTTTAGTGCCTTCAGAATCGAAATCTGTCAGTATGATTATTTTTTTGTCTTTTTTTACTAGATCTAGAGTAAGATCGTACATATTTTTTTGAGATATGCATATTATCTCGGATTCTATACCTATATTTTTCAAAGACTCTGCGTCTCTTCTACCTTCTACAAGAATCAAAGCATTTTCTTCTCTTTTTAACCTTTCAATGATCTCAAAAACCTCTTTTTCCGAATTCATTTTACTACCAGTTTTTTGAATAAGGCTACACCTATTAAAAAGAGAATTATTGTGGTAACTATCAGGATGTATATACTGTTAGAGATTGCGCTGAACTCGGATCCTTTTAAAACCAACGCTCGTGCAGCATCTACAGAGTATGTGCTGGGAAAAAGGTTTGCAATAGTTTTTACTATGGGGTGCATCCCTTCTAACGGAAACCACAACCCTGAAAGCATGGCTACGGGGATCATGAATATCCACGAAAACGGTTCGGCCTGATCTTCCCGTTTGGCCCATGCGGATATGATCATTCCTATACCTATACACCAGAGGGCTGTCAGCATATACACTGCAAAGAGAAGAAATATATTGCCATATACCCTCATTCCGAGAGCAAATCCTGCACCCATATAGATAGCGATCTGGATCAAAGCCACTATGAAAAGAGGGAGGGAATAACCTAAAAGTATCTGTGTTGAACTCACTGGAGTTGTCAGTATCCTTTCCATGAATCCTTTTTCTTTGTCATGCGTTATCATTCCTCCTGCCGTAGGTATTAAAACCATGAGTCCAAATATCACTATCCCGGGGGCAAAAAAGTTCACAAGATTTTTTTCATATGAAATATTTATAGGATCTGAATCTATGTTGATTGGAATACTTACCCCAGAAAACTGAAGAGTATACGTTCTAATAATTGAAATGAATTTAGATGCGGTATTAGGAAGAGTTTCATCATATTTTATCTTCAGATTTATCTCTGCCTCTTGATTGTTCCATATTAACATCATATTATCCCCAAAGTCTTCTGGGATCGTCATGTATGCCAGTATATTGCCGTCTTTCAGGTCCTTCAACGCATTTTCTTCGTTATCATACGCGATTACGTTAATTCCCGAGACATCGCTTATGTTCTCTACAAATGTTGTTGAGATTTTGGAATCATCGAAGTTTATGAAACCCACATTTATTGTTTCTTCGCCTGAACTTCCGAAAGCGACATTAAATATCAACATGAAAGCCAAAGGCATTCCGAGAAGAAATCCTATCCTCATTTTGTTTCTGAATATCTCTTTAATGTTTCGTGAAGTTAATGCTAAAATCATTCTCTCAACTCCTTTCCAGTTATCTCAATGAAAACCTCTTCGAGGGTGGGTTCTTCAATTCTTATGCTCTTTATGGTAACTCCTTCTTTGGAAAGATGCTCTACAATATCTTTTATATTTCCGTCATCTATTATTATTCCGTTGTTTTCTATTCTGTACTTTCCTTTGACCTTTTCTATATTTTTTCCCCGTACCAAGATGGATCTCTTTTTGCTGTACTTCTCTTTCAATTTTTCGGGGGTATCCAGGGCAACTATTTTTCCTTCATCCATAATTCCTATTCTATCAGAAAGCTGATCTGCTTCTTCCATGTAGTGCGTGGTAAGAAGAATAGTTTTTTCTCCTTTAAACTTTGTTATATACTTCCAGATTGCTCGTCGTGATTGAGGATCGAGGCCCAAAGTGGGCTCGTCTAAAAAGAGGATCGCAGGATCGTGGATCAATGCCATGATGAGACTCAATCTTCTTTTCATTCCTCCAGATAATTTGTGAACAGGGTCTTTTGCTCTTTCCATAAGTCCCAACGTTTCCAAAAGTTCTTTTGATCTCTCTTTTATTGTTTTTT
>DAOVEQ010000051.1 GCA_030668905.1 Thermococci archaeon | reverse complement strand
TATGAGAGCAAAACTCGTTCCTCCCGTCTCAAATCTTCTTGCAGAATCAGCAAGCTCTATCTTATTCACCCCCGGCTTATCAAAATCCTCCTCGTTTTTTAGGGAAAACCAACCTATGTAGGGAGGATCGAACTCTTCTATGAGATCCTTTTTTATATAGAAAATTCCTACGCCCAGAGGCCCCATCAACCATTTATACGAAGCTGATGAGAAAAAATCTATACCTGCTTTTTTGACATCTAATCTTACTGCTCCCAATCCCTGAATAACATCCGAAAATAAAAATGCATTATACTCCCTGCAGAGCTTCGAAATTTCTTTCAAATCACTTCTAAAGCCATTACAAAATTGTACGTACGATAGAGCAAGTAATCTTGTATTTTCATCAAAAGCTTTTTCTATGTCTTCAATTCTTATCTCCCCGTTTACATTTTTTATTTTTTTTACTTCTACCCCTTTTTTTCTTAAGTTATACCAGGGCAGGCTGTTGGAGGGAAACTCCAGATCAGATGTTATAAGATTGTCTCCTCTTTTCCAATCGATCATGTTAGCTACCGTATTGATTCCCTGAGATGTATTGAGCATGAAAGCTATCTCCTCTTTTGAAGCATTTACGAGCTCAGCTACTTTCTTTCTGCACTCTTCTAACTCCTCTACCCACTCGAAAAAATCAAAATTCGCTTTTTCTCCTCTGTTCTTTAAGAAATTCTTAATTTCAGTTATAGTATCTGAAAAGGGAGGTGAAACAGCTGCACAATTTAAATGAGTGCAGTTTTTAAGAGCCGGTATTTTTTCTCGTATGGTATTTATGTCCATTTTATCACCATATTCTATAAGGGGGGACAAGATTTAAATATTATGGTTAGAATGTATGTACAGTAGTGCAAAAGAGGTGATCCTTTGGATCTGATAGACGAAGCTCTTGAGATAGTGAATAAGGAAGGAGCTTATGGAGATATAAGAATTGTCGAAAGACAGAGAGAAAATATAGAAATAAAAAATGATAAAGTAGAACGTCTCGAAAATATCTTTGATAAAGGATTTGGAATACGAGTCTTACTTAACGGTGCGTGGGGATTTGCGAGTTCTTCCAGAATGGAGAAGGATGAAGTGAGAAAAAAAGCTCGATTGGCTATAAAAATTGCGAAAGCTTCATCTAAACTCAAGAAAAAGGATATCAAATTATCGGAAACGAAAGTATATAGGAACACGTATAAAACAAAAATCAAAAAAGATCCGTTTAAAGTTCCCACCGAAGAAAAAATCGATGTTCTCATGGAATGTGTAAAAAGAATGAATAAAGAAAAAATAGCGTTGAGAATGGGAGACATGCAGATATTAAAAGAAAGGAAGACATTTGCTTCTACAGAAAACGCTTTTATAGATCAGGAGATCACGGAAGTGGGGGGCAGTATTACTGCAATGGCTGCAAAACCTGGGGACATACAGAGGAGGTGTTACCCTACTTCTTTTGGCGGCGATTATCACACCGAAGGGTACGAGTTTATTGAATCCATGGATCTCGTAGGAAACTCGGAGAAAATTGCTGACGAGGCCGTTCTTCTTCTTGATGCAAAACAGTGCCCCTCAAAAAACACAGATCTGGTAATAGATACATCACAGATGGTGCTCCAGATACACGAATCCTGCGGTCATCCAACAGAACTGGATAGAGTATTCGGAACAGAAGCCAACTATGCTGGTACGAGTTTTTTAACTCTGGAAAAACTCAATAACTTTAGATACGGAAGTGATTCAGTCAATATAACAGCCGATGCTACGTTACCCGGCGGCTTGGGAACGTTTGGATACGATGACGAAGGGGTGAAGGCGCAGAAAACGTATCTCGTGAAAGAGGGCATATTTTCAGGATATTTAACATCGCGAGAGACTGCGTACGAAATAAACCAGGAAAGTAACGGCACGATGAGAGCGGATGGATGGAGCAAGTTCCCGATTATACGGATGACAAATATAAATTTAATGCCTGGAGATTATTCGAAAGAGGAACTTATAGGGGAGACGAAAGAAGGGCTGTACGTGGAGACGAACAAGAGCTGGAGTATAGACGACAAAAGACTGAATTTCCAGTTTGGAACAGAGATAGGATACACCATTGAAAACGGAGAGCTCAAAGATCTAGTAAAAAACCCGACCTACACGGGAATTACATACGAGTTCTGGAGAAATCTCGTCGCTGCCGGTAATGATTGGCATATATGGGGAGTTCCGAACTGCGGCAAGGGTCAGCCAAGCCAGAGTGCGCATGTAGGACACGGCGTACCCACGGCGAAGTTTGAGAATATTACAGTAGGGGTGGGAAAATGGTAGAAGAAATCCTGAGAAAGATAGTTGAAGACAAAGATTTCGACCAGATACAGGTTTCCGTTCTGCATAGCGAAAACAGCCTGACACGGTTTGCAAACTCGATAATACACCAGAACGTTAATGAAACTCATATCGAATTGGTTATAAAGGGGGTAATCGACAAAAAAATTGGCAATATAGAAACAACCTCGTTTAAAGACGTGGATGAAACATTGAAAAAATTGAAGAAAATAACAAAGCTCCAAAAACCAAATCCTGATTTTAAATCTCTTCCAGAAAACAAAAATCATAAAACTATAAATGCTTTTTATAAGGAAACGTACGAATCTACACCTGAGGAGAGAGCGGAGAATGTAAAAACACTCGTGGAAACAGCACACGAGAGGGATATTGAATCCGTTTCAGGTGCATTTAATACGGCGTATACAAAATTCTATATAATGAACTCGCTAGGGGTAGATAAAAATTTTGAAGCTACAACGGCATCGTTGAGTACGAACGTCACGGGCAAGACAGGATACGGATATGCAGATTTTGCGTCACGGAACGTTAAAGATTTTAACTTTGCAGACCTGGGAAATGAGGCTGCCGAGAAATGTATAATGAATGAAAACCCTCGATCGATAAAACCAGGGGAATATGAAGTTGTCCTGGAAGATTACGCCGTAGGTACAATGATGATATATCTCTGTTTTATGGGATTCAGTGCAACCGATTATCAGGAAAAAAGGAGCTTCATGTGCGGAAATATCGGGAAAAAGATTACAGGAGATGTGACGATCTGGGACGATGGTCTCGATGAAACGAATTTCGCCACGCCCTTCGATTTTGAAGGAGTTCCAAAACAGGATGTACCTCTCATAAATGAAGGAGTCGCCGAGAACGTTGTCCATAATTCATACACCGGAGGGAAGGAGAATAAAGAGTCCACGGGACATGCCATTCTCGGGTCCAATAAGCCGTTCCCCACGAATTTATTCTTTAAACCCGGAGATTCCAACAAGGAAGAGATGATCTCAGAGACAAAAAAAGGACTCCTGGTAACTAGATTCCATTACGTAAATCCGATCCACAGGATAAAAACGATAATCACGGGCATGACTAGGGACGGAACATTTTTAATAGAAAATGGAGAGATAAAATATCCTGTAAAGAATCTGCGATTTACTCAAAGTATTTTTGAAGCGTTAAAAACAGTAGAATCTATAAGTAAAGAGACAAAACTCGAAGGTTTTTCGTGGCTGGGAGGAGGAGTAAGAACTCCGAAACTGAAGCTGGGAAAATTCCTTTTTACAGGAACAACCGAGTTTTAGGTGAGAATATGGATATAGAAAAAATTCTTAAAAAAGTGGAAGAAAAAGCAGATTATGCTGAAGTAAGATATGAAAAATCGCTAACAAATACATTAGTAATGAAAAATGGTAATATAGACGCAGTAAACGTAGAGCAGGAAAAAGGAATCAGCCTTAGAGTTCTTTATGACGGAGGTATAGGATTTGTCAGCACAAATAGCTCGAGAGACATGGATGATTTCATAAAGAGAGCAATAAAAATGGCTAAAAATAATAAGAGTAAAGTCGGTTTATCCAAAGAAAAGGCATACAAAGATAAATGGGTAGTGACGCAGGAGAAAAAGATAGAAGATACAGATCTCGAATGGAAAATCGTGTATCTCCAGGATCTTGATAAAAGAATGATGGACACGAAGGTGAATATCCCTGCACGTATATTTCAACTTAATGATACACTCATAGAAAAAGAGTACGTGAATTCTGACGGCGCGAAGATAATGGCATACCATCCAAAAATTGGATTTTTCTATTTTCTTACTGTCGTGGGAAAGACAGTCGAGCAGGGGTACAAGCAGTTTGGCTATTCTGGAGGATACGAAGCGTTTAACGTATGGGACCTTGAGAATGTAGCTATAAACGAAGTAAAAGGGCTTAACAAAGTAGCAAATCAGGGAAAAGAAGCTCCCAAGGGCAAAATGGATCTGCTATGCGGACCTGAAGTGACAGGAATAGCGGTGCATGAATCATGCGGACATCCCACTGAAGCCGATAGAATCATGGGGAGAGAGTCATCGCAGGCAGGAGAATCTTTTATTAAAGAAAACATGGTAGGTCAGGAAGTAGGAAGCGAGTACGTTACCATAGCAGAGGACCCCACCATAGAACACAGTTATGGATATTACAAATACGACGGAGAGGGTGTGAAAGCGAGAATAAAATACCTCTATAAAGAGGGAAAAATAAATGAATTTTTACACAGCAGAGAAACAGCATACAAAATGGGAATCCAGAGCAACGGCGCGGCACGGGCATCTTCGTATAATAGAGAACCGATACCGAGGATGGCAAATACATTTTTCGTTCCGGGAGACTACTCTTTTGACGAACTAATAAAAGACATAAAATTCGGTATTTACATGAAAAATTTCACTGAATGGAACATAGATGACAAACGCTACAATCAGCGGTATATAGGTAGGGAATCGTATCTCATAGAAAACGGAGAGATAAAAGATCCTGTGAAAAGACCTGTACTTGAAGTAACAACCCCTGGATTTTACAAGGCAGTAGATGCTGCAGGAAATGATCTTGAGTTCACTGCAGGATCGTGCGGAAAAAGCGATCCTATGCAAGGATTAGACGTCTGGATGGGCGGACCGACGATAAGGCTCAGGAATGTTATTTTCAGGTGATATTATGGAAAAAGAAATATTAAATAAACTTCTTAACTTGGGAGCGGATGATGCCATAGTCAAAATCACTGACGAAGACATAGAACAGGTGAGATTTTCCAGGAACAAGATAGATATCGCCAAAAACTGGCAGGAAAAAAGCGCAGATATTTTCGTTGCCGTGGGAAAAAGAACTATGTTTACAACAATAAAAGATTTTGACAATATGGATACGTCTCTAAAAACTGTAATGGAACTTGCTAAAAAAGCTAATGAAAATCAAAGTTATCACGGTATTGCAAAAGAAGGTTTTGAGTATGGAAATATAGAATTCGATGAAAAAATCATTGATGCAGACTGTAAAGGATATGTGCATGCAGCATTGAACGAGATAAAGGGAACTGCTGCAGGTACCGTTTTGAAAAAGCACATAAAGACAAGAATTGCGACACCGTATACGCACTCTGACGATGAAACAGCAAGTATAGAATTCTCTATTCGTGTATTTTTAGAGAAAGAAATTTCGGGCCACAGGGTAAGCGTTGCCACCGATTTGAAAAATTTCAGCCCTGTAAAAGCTGCTTCAGATGCTTATAAGCTTGCTACCCTATACAAAAATCCCAAAACTGGTGAAAGAGGAAAATATGATATAATACTAGATCCATTGTTTTTCGGAAGTGTAATAAACTACACGCTGGGATCGACATCCGCATTTAGCGTAGAAGCTGGACTGTCGTTTTTCAAAGATAAAATAGGAGAAAAAGTTGCACCAGAAAATTTCACAATGATAGATACGGGAAAAGGATTATACTCACGAAGATTTGACGATGAGGGCGCGGCTACTGGCGAAAACAAGATCATAGAAAACGGAGAGTACAAAACATATCTCCACAATACTTCGACAGGAGTGAAATTCAAAACAAAAACAACTGGTAACGCTGGCCTCGTTGCCCCGGAGTCATGGAACTTTGAGATTGAGCCTGGCGATCACAGCAAAGACGAACTCTTCGACGGTTTCACAGGACTTTATCTTACGAATACATGGTACACAAGGTTCCAGAACCGTATGACCGGGGAGTTTTCCACAATACCGAGAGATGCCATCTTCTACTACGAAAACGGAGAAGTAAAAGAATCGTGGAAGGACATAAGAGTCAGTGACAACATGTTACGACTCTACAAAAACATAGAAGCTCTTTCGAAAGAACGACAGATGGTAAAATGGTGGTACGAGGTCCAGGAGCCTGGGATCGCACCGTTCGTCCTCATCAAAGACGTCAACATAACGAGATCGACGCAGTAAAAAATATCTTTTTTTTGGTTTTTTATTTTATTTGTGGCTTTGTGACGTGACGTAACAAGATATATTAAAAGCATAACAATAGAATAATAGAAGCCCGATATGATAAAGTAAAAGAAAGTGGGAATTGCAAGGTTTTTAGTTATTTATTTAATTTTTTTGTTATATGAAGGTAAAAAGCATCTAATAATTGCTCAAAATTGAATTCTTCGGTGCAATATTTGATTATTTTATCAAATTGCTTATTATCGTACCATCTACTACAGTCAAGTCCACTCCCTTCTTTTGCCTGCATATTGAAGAATTCAGTTACTCTCTTATGGTTTGTTCCAATCAACGTTCCATATTTGATAGTCATCTCAGAAATTATGGAACTTAGTTGGTAAATATCAATTCCCCACGATCTAAAAAGCAGTTTATAAAGTTCAGATTCATCTGCAATTTCCAATATTTTCATTCTGCCAAATAAATAGGGAAGATCAAATGATAATATATTAAACCCTATCATTTTCAGATAATTATCCCTTCGTCTGATTTCTTTTAAAATCTCATAAAAATTTGTAAGTATTGTTCTCTCGGATGACTCCCACCCTTTTAGAAACGAAGGTGGCTTAATTTCTTCTCTAATTGGATGTTTAAAACTTGAATAGTAATTATATGATATAACTATAACCTTTGATTCTGGAAGATAAGGATTTAAAGATGAGTCTGGATTATTCTGATCTGAATACGTTTCTATGTCCAAGAAAAAATATCCCATACTTATTTTTCTTCTTTGCACTTATAAATATTATTACAACTCCCCCTCAATTTCCTTGACTTGATCCAGAATTCTATTTATATAGGGTTTGATAACATCAATATTATATTTGATTGTATAACGAGTCCATTTGGGAATCCCAAACAGTAT
>DAOVEQ010000186.1 GCA_030668905.1 Thermococci archaeon | reverse complement strand
TTCTCGGCGTAACCAAAGAAGCTTTGAGCGAATTCGTTAAAGAAAGTGATGTTGCCCTCGGTATCTAATCGCATAACGATGCTGTTAGCATTCTGGACAAGCTCCTTATATCTTTCTTCACTTTCTTTTAATGACTTTTCTGCCTTCTTTCTTTCTGTGATATCCTCCCCAGAACTAAGGATACCAACGATGTTACCCGTTTCATCTTTTAATACAGAATTGTGCCATGCAACTATTCTTTCTTCACCACTCTTAGTCAAAATAGGATTTTCATTATATTTAACGGGTTCTATTTCTCCTGCAAACAACTTTTTTAAAACTGTTTTTACTTTATCTCTATCTCTTTCTGGAGTAAAATTATCAGTCCAATTCTTGCCAATGATCTCCTCTTCTTTATACCCCAACATTTCACAGCCTTTTTTATTTATAAGAGTAACTTTTTGATCGGCATCAAGAACTACCATTAGAACCCCCGCAACGTCAAGATACTTTTGTGCTCTGTCTCTCTCTTCTCGCAACGCCTTTTCAGATTGAATTCTTTTAAGTGCTTCAGTAGCATGAGATATCAAAAGTTCTGTCATTTCAAGATCGTTTTGTGTAAAAGCGTTAAATTCATCTGCGATTCCAAGAAAAACGCCAATATTCCAGATAGGAACACTCAAAGCTGACCGAAACTTTTCTTCGGTTGGTTTTGCATCTTTATCCTTTTTTATGTCGTCTATCAAATAGGATTTACCAGTTCTGTAAGTTCTCCCCATAACACCTTCATCAATCGCCATATATCGATCTTTTGGTATCTCTTCATAGGAAGTTGCTTTGATCTCGAGCCGATCCCCATCTACGATGCTAACACTGCAAATGCTGAACTCTAGAATTCTTTTTGCTGCATCTATAATGAGCTGATAAACTTCATCCTCCGATTGTACAGATTCCATTTGAGCTGCTATTTTATGGAGTTGTTCTATTTTCTCTTTGCTTTCTTGTAGTTCCTCTTCAGTTTTTTCTCTCTCTCTGATGTCCTTCTGTGCCTGCTCGTACAGTCGGGCATTTTCTATAGCTGCAGCAATTTGAGTACTGAGAGTTTCCATGGCAATTACGTCAGCATCACTGAAAGCATCAAATTCGTCGCTCTGTATATCAAGTACGCCAATGACCTCTTTCTGCTTGCTCATGATAGGTACCGAAAGTTCCGACTTTGTTATTTCATCCGCTTTGCGCACATAATAAGGGTCTTTAGTGACGTCTCCGCTGATCTGAGTTTTACCGATCTTTGCAGCGTACCCAATCACTCCTTCCCCGATCTTAATAGAGAGATCTTCTAAGAAAATATCGGAGTAACCACCTGTAATGGATTGCAAAATGAGGTAATCGGTATCTTCACTACGTAAAAGCAACATTACGCCATAATAATCAAAAGTATCACGAACAGAATTTACAATTTCAGACAATAAAATCTTTAATTCCAACTCGCTACCCACACGCTGGCCTACTTTATTGATCAAATCTGCCTGAACTGCCCGTTGATGCAATACCTCCTCTGCCTTCTTCTGCTCTGTAATATCTTTATATACAGTCACCATTCCAATTTTAGAACTCCCAATGATGATAGGTCCACCTGAGATAGATACAGGAATTAGAGACCCATCTTTCCTCTTCCTGACAGTATCGGATGAAGCATATCCTCCTTTGATCGATTTTTTATCCAATCTTTTTGCTTCTTCCATTTTATCTTCGGGAATTACAAGATCATTCAAATTTCTCCCTATTATCTCGTCTCGAGAATAACCGAAAAGTTCTTCAAACTTAGGATTAACGCCTATAATGCGTATATTCTCGTCTGTATATACGGTGGCTTCGGGAATTCTCTCAAACAATATCCTGAAACGTTCTTCACTTTTTCGCAGAGTTTCCTCCATCTTCTTTTCCTCAGTAATGTCCCTGGAGACAAAAAGCATCTGATTTCCCACAAGATTTACAGTACTTTGTAAGTAATGCCATTTTCCC
>DAOVEQ010000042.1 GCA_030668905.1 Thermococci archaeon | reverse complement strand
GCTTACTATTATTACTGCTCTTTGGATGATGAAGAGGGAAAGAATAGATGTGAGAAGTATATAATCGCTGATAGATACGAGCAGGACGGGGAAAGGCTCCTGAAAAATGGTAAATATACTGAAGCCTACTCTTTCCTGAGTGAAGCTCTGAATTACTACAAAAATCTTGGAGATTCAAAAAAAGTTTCGGAGATAGAAGAAGTTTTAAAATCATTTTCAGACAAACTGCATCCCGGAGCTTCGTTACCTGAAACTGTAATAGTGACTGAGGAAAATACCACAATGGTAACATCGTTAGTAGCTGGTTTGGCACTTCTTTTGCTTGTCAACATAATCCTGATTTTAGAACTTTCTAAAAAGAAAAGAACAAAAGGCACCGAAGAAAAGTATAAAAGAATAAAGAGAAAGTATGGGATATGATAGGCAAAGTAATTTCAGCAGAGAGCGACAGAATAACTGCAAGAATACTTCTGGATGATATAGAAAATATAAACATGGGGGATTTACTGATAATAGAGTCAAGATTCAAGTATCTTGCAAGAGTTTCTTCTATTTTTTCCAAAAACATAGGGGAGCCGAATCTGCCTGACAAAATAGCTGTTCTCACAGATAGAATAGATGACATGGAGAGCCTTTTCGGGACTCAGTTTTATTACGCAGCAGAATGCGGCATACTGGGAGTTTTAGATTCCGGGATAAAACCTGCCAAAACTATACCAAAGTTCTTGTCGAAGATCAGGAAAGCGGAATCAAAAGATCTGGAGTTTCTTTTGAAAGAAGGAAAAAACTACATAAAAATAGGAAGACTGAGAAACATGGATCTTCCGATAAAGATAGATATAGAGTCTTTTATCACAAAACATGCAGGAGTTTTTGGGAAAACGGGAAGTGGAAAATCAAACACAGTTAAAGTCATTATAAAGGAAATGATAAAACATAATATACCATGTCTAGTTTTTGATATCCACGGAGAATATGGATATAAGAGAGGATTGGGAGGAATGGAGAACGTTATAGTAGTTGGACTTCCCGGAGGTGAATGTGATGTTTCTCTCACCATTCCGCTCCAGATGATAAAACCAGGCGATCTAAGAGTAATGACTACACTCACAGAAGCTCAGGAAGATGCCGTAGCTCTTATATACAAAAGATACGGAGGAAAATGGCTGGAATATATGTCACAAACTGATACGGAAAACATAGTATCAGAGTTTGAAAACAAGATACAGATGACTACAGTTTTAGCATTGCAGAGAAAAATTGGGAGGATAATGGATTATAATTTTGTCGGTAGAGATTTTAACTCTTTAAATTATATTCGAGATAAAATAAGACAAGATAAAGTGATTATAATAGATTTTGGAGATTATGAACATGATGATTGGGCTATAAAATTAATTACATCCGTAATATCGAGGTTTTTACTCAATAAATATAAAAAATACAAAAAAGAGGGACATAAAACCAAAGAAACACTTTTGGTTCTTGAAGAAGCACATAAACTTCTGAACGTGGACACAGCTAAAAAAACTGTATTTTCTGATATAGTCAGAGAAGGAAGAAAGTTCAATTTAGGACTCTGCATAGTGGATCAGATGCCCCATAAGATATTTGAAGAGGTTTTGGCACAATTGAATACTGTAATAATCATGCTCCTGACAAATATAAAAGACAGAGAGCATCTGGTTCTCTCTTCTGAGAATGATCTTTCTGATTTTAAGAAGGAGATGAAGAGACTTGACATTGGCGAAGCTATAATAACCGGGATATCTGTCCCGTTTCCCATCCCAGCAAAGATCGATCTTTTTTCTTTATCGAGTTCAAAAAAAGAGAATTTCGATCAGTTTGAGTTCAATGAACTCGACATTTAATCTCAAATCTGCACACCGACCCTAAAAATGCCTACTATAAAAAAATATATCTACTTTTAAATCAAAATGACCGAAAGCTTTAAATACTAATAAGAAAAAGAACTCTGACAATGAAACTTTATGAGGTGATAAAATGATAGCAAAAGCGTCGGTAGATAAGTTAATAAGAAAAGCTGGAGCCGAGAGAGTGAGCGAAGATGCGTCTAAGGCTCTTGCCAAGATATTGGAAGAAGAAGCTATTGATGTTGCCAGAGAAGCAGTTACTCTCGCAGAGCATGCTGGCAGAAAAACAGTTAAAAAAGAAGACGTTGAATTAGCTGTTAAAAGAATGTAAGTTTACCTAAATAATTTTCTTTTTTATTTTTTTGTGATTTTATGAAACTGGGAATGATTGGTTATATTTTAAAATACCGCCTGATCATCTTGAGAGAATGGATCTATAAGGCTAACTTTCCATTAATTTTTTTTATAATCTCTATCTCTTTGATTTCTCTGACATACGCAGTCAAAAACTATTTTTCCACAATTTTCACATTCACCGAAGGTCAGTACCTGGATTTTATCTATCTCTGCAGCATAGTCCTTATCTTATCCCTGATAGGGATCATCTTTAGAAAAGAATAAATCTAACACTCCCAGACAATTTCACCTTTTCTGTAAACTCGTTTTATTTTATGAAATGGAATGAATTTTACTTCATGCTCTGTTTTGACAGACAAAGCAAACTTTGTACTCTGTTCAAAATCTATACTTTTAAAATCGAAGTTTTGAATACTGTTATCAAGATATCCAAAAGAGTAATCCTCCTCATTTTCTCTTTTATCCCATCTGATTTTGTTGATTATATCTGTTAGATGCTTCATAGACGCTTGCTTCCCTCTAAACTTTTACTCCATTTATATCTCCCATTATATTCTTTTTCAACTTCAGAGGATAGTTTTATAAACGTTATCTGTGCAAACCTTTCTCCCTTTCTTATTATCACAGGGTTTTCACCAGAATTAAATACGGAAAGAGAAAGTACACCCATCCATCCCGGATCAACCCATCCGAAGCTTCCTATAAGTCCCTCTCTGCAAAAAGACGATCTTAATTTTATATCTCCAATCAGGTTCTTCAGACCTATTTTTTCAAGGGTGGATAAGATTCCATATTTTTTTGGTGGAAGTTCAAGAACCCCTCTTTCAAAGCGATTTCCATCCAGAATATACTCCCCGCCAAATCGTAAATCGTATCCAGAAGATTGAAGACTATCTTTATTGAAAGGATCTATTATCAGGTCTTTATTTTCCAGATATTTGAGAATATCTTTGTCAGACAGGATCATTACAATGTATCCCCTGGAGTAAAGCTGATCACATTATTTTTTCTTATTACAACTACCCCCAGTTTTTTCTTCATTTCGTCGTTGTATATCTCTGCATTGTCCATTGAGAGATTGAGTTCAGTATCATAACCTATCAGTCTTCCCTTTAAAAATCTGCCGTCTTTAAGTGCTATTACTACTGTCTTGTTGAGGCTTTTATGTATCATATCGAAAGGTTTATATTCGTCCATGTAAATCATTTTCTCTCTGCGTATAAAAGTCTTTTGTAGACAGTTTTTTATTTCTATAGGGGTAATGAAAAATATGAAAAATGATCTCTCTTTGCTCGTGGTAACTTTTTTCTGGGGATTGACATTTGTCACGGTAAAAGAAGCCATAGAGTTCATTCCTCCATTCAGTTTCCTGTTTTGTAGATTCTCAATCGCATTTTTACTTCTTTTATTGATATCTATCAAAAGAATAAAGAATATGGACTTAAAAACCTTGAAATCTGGATTTTTTATCGGAATTTTCCTTTTTTTAGGATATGCATTTCAAACAGTTGGTCTCAAATACACAACTCCGGCAAATGCAGGTTTTATCACAGGATTGTCTGTAGTGATAGTTCCTTTTTTATCTTCTGTGATTTTAAAAATAAAACCTGAAAAGAATGTTATCATAGGAATAACACTGGCAGGTATAGGTCTTGTATTTCTATCATTTCAGGAATTTAAAATAAGTTATGGGGATTTTTTGATTTTGTTATGCGCTTTCTCTTTTGCTATGCACATTATTTTAGTTGGAAAATATTCTCCAAAAATGGACACTTTTTTAATTACGACTGTACAGATAGGAACTGTAGCTCTATTTTCTCTTTTTTTCAGCTTTTCAGAAAGTTCATTTGAATTTAATATAGTTATTTTAGAAGCTTTGATAATAACAGCCATTTTTGCTACAGTTTTAGCATTTTTAATCCAGAATGCAGCACAGAAGCATGTCTCTCCAACACATACCGCACTTATATTCGCAATGGAGCCTGTTTTTGCAGCTGTATGTTCTTATATCATAATAAGCGAAGTTTTTACATTGAGAAAAATCCTGGGCTGTTTATTCATTCTTCTCGGCATGATACTCGCTGAGATTAAGATTAATCGAAAATTTTTAAAAAAATAACTCATTACCAACTGGATAGTTGTTAAAAAAAGTTTAAATATATCTATTATACATAAAAAGGATAGTGATAAAAATGAAAGAAAAATTAGCAGGAATTTTAGTTATAGCGATAGTTTTTCTGTCAATGTGTGCAGAAACACCCGAAGAGAAAAAGTTAACTGTGAGTAAGTTTGTTTTCTGCACCGGAGTGCTGCAAAATGGAGAATACACGCCAAGATCCAATTCCGAATTTTCAGCCGGAGAAAATATCCACATATACTTTGAGCTTGAAGGCGTTGAAACAAAAGATAACAGTGTCTCACTGAAATGGGATTATCTTAAAATATACAAGAGTGGAACACTCACGGATGAAAAATACAATGTTTTGAGTTATGATCAAAGTTTTGATACTGACATATCGTATGTCTGGATGAGCAAACCTATTGTAGTAACAGAACCTGGAAATTACGAAGTGGAAATAAAAGTTATAGACAATTACACGGGAAAACAAGTCACTGCCAAAGAAAGCTTTAAAGTTACAGGGGAAATTGTTACTCAAACTCCTCCACCAACATCCGCTCCAGAGGAGAAAGATATAGATGTAACCTATTATTACTTCCTGAAAGTGCCTTCAGCTACGTATCATCTCTTCGGAAATATCTATGAAAACTATGTTGATGTCGAGATAACTAATAACGGCAGCGAGAAAATAAGGGCAAAGGTAGAAGCACAGATAATGAACTTTACAGATGCGTCCTACCAAACAGTTGACATCCCCGCAAGCCAAAAAATTACAGTGAGTTTGACACCTCCTTTAATGCCCAATGCTTTAGATACCTTATCTGAACAGAAGAGAACAAACTTTCATATAAAAGTAACGTACATAGAATCGGGAGAAGAAAAATTGGTGTTTGAAGATACACAGTCAGTGACAATGCTCGCAAAAAGGGATATGGTGCTATGGATGCAGAATTTTGACTTTAGAGATAACATAGCTGCCTGGGTAACTCCAAATGATCCCTCCATGGACCAATTCTTTTCCGTTGCAAAAAAATATATGCCAGGTGGTACGTTTGCTGGGTATTCTGAAGATGAAGAAGGTGTTTTGAATCAATTAGAAAAGATCTATTACACTTTGAAAAAAGAGTATAAAATCTCTTATCTGAGCACGCCAAACTTCAGGATCTATAACAATGGAGAAGAAGTAATTCAGAGGATAAGATTTCCATCAGAAACATTAAAAGGTGGAACGGGAAACTGCATAGAAACAGCCGTACTTTTTGCCTCTATATTCGAGTCCTTAGGTATGAATGCCGTCATAATTTTAAGACCCGGGCATGCTTATGTCGGTGTTGAGACACAGAACGGAAGCGGATACTATTACTTTATTGAAACAACTATGCTTGGAAACGAAGACGTGTCATTTTATGACGCATGGGACTATGGCTCTTCAGAATTTGATGAAGATTCGCCGCATCTTAATAACAATGAGGAAGCATACAGAGCTATATTCATAGACGACTGCAGAGATGCCGGAATATCCCCCATAGAAGGGTGATTATTCTTTTTCTATTTTTTCAAAGCCCGTATATTTCCTGAGCACTTTTGGCACTGTTATGGTGCCGTCTTCTCGTTGGAACTGCTCAACAATTGAGAGCATTGCCCGGCTCGTGGCGAGTGCAGTATTATTGAGTGTATGGACATACCCAGCAGGTGGTTTTCCCTCTTCTTTTCTATACCGTATATTGAGTCTCCGGGCCTGGTAATCTGTGCAGTTTGAATTTGACCCTACCTCTCTGAATGTACCGTCAATCATCCACGTTTCTATGTCGTACTTTTTAGCTGCTATCGCGCCGATATCCCCTGTGCACACATTCACCACCCTGAAATGAAGACCCAACTGCTTGTAGAGCTCTTCTGAGTTTTTCTGTAACTCCTCATGAAATTCCCAGGAGTTATCAGGAGGGGAGAATATAAATTGTTCGATTTTGTTAAATTGATGCATTCTAAAAAGACCTTTTGTATATTTCCCATGAGTGCCGACCTCTCTTCTGAAGCACGGACTAAAGCCAACAAGTTTTATAGGAAGGGTATCTTTATGTATCACCTCATTCATAAACATTGCAGCCATAGGGTGTTCACTTGTAGCGATAAGATACCGATCATCATTCTCTATCTTGTACATAACATTCTCAAAATCACCGAGATCCGTCACCCCTTCGTACGGTTTTCTTTTCATCATGAAGGGAGGTTCTATGAGAGTATACCCTCTCTCCGTAAGAAAATCAATTGCATACGACATGATTGCTCTATCAAGCTTTACGAGATCACCCTTAAGATAATAAAATCCATGACCGGTTATTTTAGCGGCTCTTTTCTGGTCTATCAAATCTAAATCTAAAAGAATATCCAGATGACTCTTCGGCTCAAAATTAAACTGCGGAGGACTGCCAATCCTTTTTATTTCAACGTTATCGTGGTCATCTATTCCCACGGGGACAGTTTCATGAAGGATATTGGGAAATCGCATGAGATAGTAATTTATCTCCTCTCTCTTCTTCTGTATCTCTTTTTCTATTTCTTCTATCTTTTTTGGTATCTCTGCAACTTCTTTTATCTTTTCTGAGGTATCTTTACCTTCTTTTTTTAACTTTCCTATTTCAAGAGCAATTTCATTTCGTCTATGACGCAATTTATCCGTTTTTATCCTGAGTCCTCGCCACTCTTTGTCGAGGCGGATTGTCTCATCAATCCATGCAAGTTTCTCCTTCTCATTTCGTTTTTTTAGATCTGCCCTCACTACATTCGGGTTATTTCTTATTAGGTTGATATCGAGCATACTCTCTCTTAGCAATAATATTTAAAACATTTTCGTTGTATGTAGTAATATGATCTTAGATTTTCTTTTAGAAACAGGGAAATTAAAAAATATAAAAAGGGCAGGATGGATCATCAATGGAATAGACGGGGAAAGTGTTGCTGATCACTGTTTCAGGGTATGTGTTCTCAGCATGCTTCTTGGAGATCTTTTGAAAGATCGATACGAAATAGACATGGAGAAACTGTTGAGGATATCACTACTCCACGATATTGCAGAAAGCAAAATAGGGGACATACCTTATGAATCTTTGAAATATTTAGGAGAAGAAAATAAAAGCAGAGCAGAAAAAGAAGCTTGCAAAGACCTTTTTAAAAATGTAGAAAATGGAGATACTTACTACGATCTCTGGGA
>DAOVEQ010000147.1 GCA_030668905.1 Thermococci archaeon | reverse complement strand
GTACATCCCATCAAAATGTAAAGCAAATCGCAAATCAACTGGAAAAGAAAGGATTCATTATTATCGAAAGAGATGAAAATGATAAAAGAATATTGCGGCTGAAGGTGACAGAGAAAAATAGAAAATATTGGGACTCGAGGGCAGAAGAACATGAAAAATTTATTCTCTCTTTATTTAATTCACTGGAGGAAGAAGAAATACATAGATTTCATACATTAGTAAATAAATTATCAGGAAGTATAGATGCATTTTATGAAAAAGCAAAAAAAATGTGATTGTGGCTAATGAGATTTCTTTAATAAAGGGCACCGTTTAATTCGTATCTCTTCTATCTACTTCTGGAAGAATACAGGTGACGTAGACCTGCAAACGTTTTTCACAACATAAATTTAATCAAGTTTAAGTTTCTGTAAAAGTTCATCTTTATCTATCATGATTTTTGGCAAAGTTGGCCTTTGACAAAATTTACAGTTACTCATAGATAGTCCTCCTATTATCTAAAATAATCTTCCATTCTATCAAATGCTTTTTTTATCGTTTCCTTGGGAACACAGAACGACAGTCTTAAATGACCCTCGCCTGTTGGCCCAAAAGCTATCCCGGGGGTCGTTGACACTTTTGCTTCTTTCAAAAGTTTTTTGCAAAAACTTGTTGAGTTTTTACCCTCTTCTAGTAATATTTTTGGAAACATGAGATAAGATCCCCGCGGTTTTTGGTACTCAAAAACTGAACTGAGATTATCAAGACGATCACACATTAAATTACGAGTGGAGAGGTAGTGTTCTCTGAATTTTGCGATACAATCTTGGGGACCTTTTAAAGCCGCGAGTGCTGCATACTGAGAAATTACTGGTGCACAGATTGCAAAAGGAATATGAGCCTTAGTAATCTGCGGAATTAATTCTTCATCTGTGTGCAAATAGCCTATTCTCCACCCTGTCATAGCATAAGTTTTTGTAAATGTAAAACAGCTGACCGTATTTTTTCTCATTTCAGGAATTGAAGCTATACTAAAATGCTCATGCCCATCATATGTAAAATATTCATAAGCTTCATCTGTGATAACCATTAAGTTATTTTCTAAGGCAATGTCAGCTAACTGACGAAGCTGTTTCTTGCCAAAGACAGTACCCGTTGGATTGCTTGGAGAACAATACATAACTGCTTTTGTTCTGGGAGTTATTGCCTTTTCTATAGCTTCTATATCAAGGGCAAATCCTTCTTCTTCGATTATAGGAACAAGGACTGGCTTTCCCGAAGCTAGAATAATCTGACGGATATGGGTGGAATAAGTTGGAGATGGCAAAATAACTTCATCGCCAGGATCAATCAAAGCCATTATCGAAGCAGACAATCCTTCCACGGCACCGATAGTAACCAATATCTGAGAAACGTTAGCATCTATATTGTTATCTCTTTTGAGCTTTTTAACGATCTCTTTCCTTAATTCCAGTAAGCCAGAGTTTTCAGAGTATCCACCTACAAGTCCATTTTTTATTGCAGAAATTGCACCCTCTTTGATATGCTCTGGAGTATCGGAAGTTGGTTTTGCCCAGGACAAAAATGCTACATCTTTTATTTCCTTCGATAATCTTGTCATTTCATGAATTGCAGATTTTTGTATCTGCATGACCCTATTTGATATTCTCCAGTCATCTTTCATTTCATTTGCTCCTTATGTTAATCTATATATAACTCATAATATAAACTTTCTCAAAATATGAGATATAACGTTTTATGAATTTAAGGAGATCTTTATAAACTCTTCCTGATCTTGGGCAAAAATATGATTAAAAATGCATTATCCCCTCATTTCTTCAAACTTTCCATGAACTCCTTACCAAGCAGTTCCTCACCTACGAATATTGTGGGATCTCCTCCCGTGTGCCAGAATACTATATTATCATCCTTTGATATCTCTCCCCGATCTATTAATCCTATCAATCCTGCCATCGCCTTTCCAGTATACACAGGATCCAGGATAATTGCCTCTGTTCTCGCCATCAGTTTTATGGCATCGTTCGCTTCTCTTGTTGGGATATCGTAACCTTCTCCTATAAAATCAGAGTATGTTACCACATCTTTCTCAGAGAAAGATTTTTTTATCCCTAAAAGTTCACCTGTTTTTCCAGCCATCTCGGCTACCATTTTTGAAAATGGTTCAAACATCCTTCCGACTCTGATACCTATTATATTCACATCTGAATTAACAATTCTTTTTCCGACTAAAAGACCAGCCTGTGTCCCTCCAGAACCAGTGGCAAATATAAGATGATCTACTGTAATACCAAGGTCATTTATCTGCGAGTTTATCTCCAAAAAAGCGTTTGTGAAACCTATACAGCCTATAGGTGTCGCTCCACCTACAGGCATGATATAACACCTGTGTCCTTCTGCTTCCAGATCTTGGGATAACGATTTCATGAGTTTTCCTGCCTTTTCTGTACCATCGTCTAAATTTTTCGCCGAGACAAAATGAATCTCAGCACCCATGAGCTTTTCCAGCAGAAGGTTTCCGCGATACTCTTCAGGTTCATTACCGATCAGGACAAGAACTGTTTTTAATCCGAGCTTCGTTGCGCATGCTGTGGTCTCTCTCGTAAAGTTGGACTGCACACCTCCAGTTGTAATTATAGTATCCGCTCCCTTTGATAATGCATCTGCCAGGAGATACTCCAATTTTCTAATTTTATTTCCGCCGTATCCAATACCTGTCATGTCATCTCTTTTTATGTACAATCGAGGAACACCAATAGCTTTTGATAAGTTTTGTAACTTTTCCAGAGGTGTCGGCAATCTCCCAATTCTTATTCTCGGTATTTCTTCAATTTTCATGGATTAATTAAAGGGTTATTAAATATATACTTTTTCAATAGAAAAATAGAATTAACTGAAAGGACAGGATGAATCTTCTTCTAACCAGTCGCCAGTTTCTATAAAGGCTGTGTATCTGCATCCTCCGCATATCTCATTGTAGGAGCATTTCCCGCATCTTCCTTTAAGTTCATTTCTTTTTCTCATGTAATCCAGCTCATTTTTCATCCAAATTTCCCTTAAGTCTTCTTCCAATAAATTCCCCAAAGGAATGGGTGCAACAACGCACGGCTGGAGATCTCCCTGCGGGCTTAGGCCTGCATAAGTAGTTCCAGCAGAGCACCCACCAAAACCACTTGCATATTTTCTAACGATCTTTGACATCTCCTGACCGAATTTCTCTTCCCACATCCTATCGTATCCAGAAACGGCCTCACTAACATGAAACATTTTCCCATCA
>DAOVEQ010000204.1 GCA_030668905.1 Thermococci archaeon | reverse complement strand
CCCGATGACTGGATGGGCATTTACGATCTTCAGAAAGATAAAGAACTCTGTGAAAGTTTTAATCTCGATTGGAACGAGGTAAAAAAGATAGAACCTATAGCCATAATAAAAACAAAAGGTTTTGGAGAGCTTCCTGCTGTTGAAATATGCAAAAAACTTGAAATAAAATCTCAGGAAGATAGAGAACTTCTAGAAAAAGCTAAGAAGGAAGTTTATTCTACAGGATTTTATACAGGAGTAATGAACAAAAACTGTGGAGAATACGAAGGATTATCTGTCATGGAAACTAAAGAAAAAATTAAAGAAATGCTTATAGATTCAAAAAAAGCAGACATAATGTACGAACCGTCGGGAGAGATAGTCTGCAGATGCCTCACAAAATGTATCGTGAAGATAGTGAAGGATCAGTGGTTCATCAGATATAACGATCCGGAATGGAAGAAAAAGGCGCATAAAGCAGTAGAAAATATGAACATAATTCCGGATGCTGTAAGAAAGCAGTTCCACTACGTTGTAGACTGGCTGAATGACTGGGCGTGCACACGAGAGTTTGGTCTCGGCACGAAACTGCCATGGGACAAAAAATGGGTGATTGAAAGTCTTTCAGACTCTACGATCTATATGGCTTTTTATACGATCTCCAAATATTTCAATGAAGGTACGATAAAAGCTGATGTTATAGATGACGAGTTTTTTGATTACATATTCCTCGGAAAGGAAACTGCAAAAGATTATGGTATCTCAAGAGAGACGCTGGAAAAAATGAGGAAAGAGTTTGAGTACTGGTATCCATTTGATCTGAGAAGCTCCGGAAAAGATCTCGTGCAGAACCATCTCACATTCTGTCTTTTCAATCACACCGCAATATTTCCTGAAAAGTACTGGCCGAGAGGGTTTGCTGTCAACGGATGGGTGATGATAGATGCTGAAAAGATGTCCACATCCAAAGGAAATATAACACTTCTAAGAGACAATGTTGCAAAACACGGAGCAGATCCGATACGAATGATGCTTGCCTTTGCGGGAGAAGGTGTGGATGATGCCAACATAGAAACACAGTTCGTTGAGACTATAAAAGAGAGACTAGTATCATGGCATGAGTTTGCAACAAAAAACTACAACAAAGGTAGAGAAACGAAAATGCGAATAGATTATTGGCTTGAAGCTATTGTGAATCAGATCGTAAAAGAAACTGATGATGCTATGGAGAATATGATGTTTCGAACAGCTCTGCAGAAAGGCTTTTTCGATCTCCAGAGAAGTCTAAAATGGTATCTGAGAAGGTGTGAAGTATCCAATAAAGAAACCGTAGCGTGGGTAATAGAGGTACAGACGAAGATTCTTGCTCCTTTTGCTCCGCATATTTCTGAAGAAATATGGGAGAAACTCGGAAAGAAAGGTTTTATATCCACAGCAGAATGGCCCGAGTATGACGAAACGAAGATAGATGAAACTATTCTGAAAACAGAAGATTATATAAAGGGCGTAATTGATGACATCAGGGAGATCGTGAAAGTTGCAAAGCTCGAAGGAAAAAATGTCTATGTGTATACCGCACCCGAGTGGGCGTGGGAGATTGCTGAAATTGTAAAGAAAAAGAAAAATTTCAATGAAAGTATTAAAGAGGTCATGAAAAACGAA
>DAOVEQ010000129.1 GCA_030668905.1 Thermococci archaeon | reverse complement strand
AAAAATAGAAAGTTTTTTATATTTGTCGATGTTAAAAACTCGGTAATGCAAGTGAAATATCTAATAACATCAGCTCTGCCGTATGTCAATGCAGTTCCCCACCTTGGAAACCTCATCCCTATACTTTCAGCGGATGTGTTTTCTAAATTCCTGAAAATAAATGGGGAAAAAGCTATTTATATCTGTGCAACAGATGAACATGGCACCAGAACGGAGATAGAGTCTGAAAAGAGGGGTATTAGCCCCGGGGAATACTGCAAGATGATGCATGAAAAAATACTGGATATATTCACGTGGATAGGCGTCGAGTTTGACAACTTTGGGAGATCATCGAAAGAAGAAAATCACGGGATTACTCAACATATATTTTTGAAACTCTATGAGAATGGATATATCTTTGAGAAAGAGATAGAGCAGTTATACTGCGAGAAATGCAAGAAATTTTTACCTGACACTTATGTGAGCGGAGAATGCCCATTTTGCGGAAATCCAAATGCGAAGGGAGATCAGTGTGATGAATGCACTCAACTTCTCGATCCAACTCAGTTGATAAATCCAAAATGTATCATCTGCGGTTCTTCACCTATTCTAAAGAGAACAAAACATCTTTATTTAGATCTTCCAAAACTTTCTGGAAAGGTAAAAAATTGGATAGAATCGAGAAACTGGTCAGGGATAATAAAAAACCTTCCCTTGGCATGGATAGAGAAAGGTTTAGAACCTAGATGTATAACGCGAGATTTGAAATGGGGAATCAAAGTTCCGTTAGAGGGGTATGAAGACAAGGTATTTTATGTCTGGTTCGATGCGCCGATAGAGTACATAGGATCGACATACGAGTATACGAAGGAGTGGAAAGACTGGTGGTTAAAACCCGAGGAAACAAGATTATACTGCTTCATGGGCAAGGATAACGTACCATTTCATACATTAATATGGCCTTCATCACTTCTGGGAACTAACGAGAACTGGCTGCTTCCTCATACTATAGGCTCAAACGAGTATCTCAATTACGAAGGTGGACAGTTCAGTAAATCGCAGAATAGAGGGGTATTCGGAGACGATATAATGGAAATTGGTATATCTCCTGATTTATGGAGATTTTATCTGATGAGCATCAGACCTTCCACGAAGGACACAGATTTTGAGTGGGAAAGTTTTCAGGAACATGTAAACAATAATCTTGTAGGCAGCTTAGGCAATTTTTTGTATAGAAGCCTTTCCTTTACAAAAAAATACTATGAAAAAATTCCAGATGTTAAAAGTGATAAAAAAATTATTAATGAAGCTTTTGAACTTTTGAAAAAATATAAAGAGGAGTTCTGGAATTTAAGATTCAAAGAAGCTGTAAAAATACTTTTAAGGATATCGGATCTCGGAAATCAGTACTTCCAGAATAACGAACCATGGAAACTTATAAAAGAAGATGAAGAGAAATGCAAAAAAGTTCTGAGAACTGTCTGCGAACTCTGCGTTATACTTGGAGTGGCGATGTATCCTGTAATCTCAGTTTCTGCCCAGAAATTATGGGAGCAATTAGGATTTGAAGGAGAGGTTAAAAAAGAAAACATAAATAATATCAATCTTGATATTGGAAATAAGAAACTTGGAGATATTAAAATACTCTTTAAAAAGATAGATGATAAGAGTTTAGAGAGGTATAAAGAGAAATTTAAAGGTAAAAGAGGTGCCGAAATGATAAAATACGATGAATTTAAGAAAATTGAGTTAAAAGTTGGAGAAATAAAATCCGCTGAGAATATAAAGGGTTCGAAAAATCTCTTGAAACTAAAAATAGATATAGGAGAAGAGAGACAGCTTGTAGCTGGTATAGCAAAATATTATAAGCCTGAAGAGCTTATAGGGAAAAAAATAATTGTTGTAACGAATTTAGAGCCTGCAAAACTCTTTGGTGTTGAATCGCAGGGTATGCTTCTTGCTGCTGTAGAAGGGGAGAATATATCGCTGGCCACGATAGACAAAGATATCAAGAACGGAGCAAGTGTCGAGTAAATCTTTTTATTCTTCTTTATTTTATACTATACTATGGAAGCATTAGTTTTGGCAGCGGGATTGGGTACACGCTTAAGACCTTTAACAAACTCAAGACCAAAACCGTTAATAAATATAGGCGGAAAAACAGTTATAGAGTATATAATAGATTCTCTGAAAGATTTTGATGAGATAAGTTTTGTCGTGAATTATGAAAGGGAAAAACTGGAAGAATATATAAAAGAGTATCTCAAACTGAATAACTATAATGTAAAGACAAGATTTATTGAGCAGAAAGACGTCAATGGAACTGCTTCTGCTATCTCGCTATCACCATACGATGAATTTCTCTGTATAAATGGAGACATATTTTTTGAACCTTCTTTAGTTTCTAAAGTACTGGAATTACATTCAAAATATAAAACAAACATCATAAGCGTAAAAAAAGTTGATGATCCGGAGAATTATGGAGTGGTCTATAAAAAAGGAAACGATTTTTTTAAGATCTGCGAGAAAGAGAAAAATCCATCATCAAACTTGGCGAATATAGGTGTATATTTCTTTACCAAGGAAATTTTAGGTGCTATCGGAAAGACAAAAAGATCGCGGAGAGATGAATATGAGATCACAGACGCTTTAAATCTCTGCAAAGCTAAAGTTTTAGAGTACAACGGATTTTGGAGTGATATAGGCTATTTCTGGGACATTTTAAACACTAACGAGTTTGTTATGAGAAAATTGAAACATAAAATCCTTGGAAATATAGAAAAAAACGTTAAAATTGTACCTCCTGTATTCATAGACGAAAATACTGTAGTAAGAGAAGGGAGTTACATAACAGGTCCTGTAAAGATAGGAAAAGACTGTAAAATAGGGCCGAACTCTTTCATAAGAGGAAATACCGTAATAGGGAATAAATGCCACATAGGAATGAGCGAGGTAAAAAACTCGATAATCTACGATAATTCAAATATACCTCATTTTAACTACGTCGGCGATTCAATTATAGATGAGAACTGCAATCTTGGAGCAGGGACTATGGTTGCTAACTTGAGATTTGACGATAAACCTATACTGATAGAGGTAAAAAACAAAAAAATCGATTCGCAGAGAAGAAAAATGGGGTGTATCATGGGGGATAATACAAAAACAGGAATAAACGTAACGATATATCCGGGAAGGATAATAGGAAGTTCGTGTTTTATATATCCTGGTAAGGTAGTAGATAAAAATATACCGGATAATACGGTTTTAAGGTGATTTTGTGGATATTGACTCGTATTTGCAGGGGGAGAAAGAATTAATAGACTCTGTACTTGAGAAATATATGCCGCGAGAGTTCAAGAAAAAAGATCTGAAAAATCTCTTAGGAAAAGAAAAGTATTCATTCGATATAAACTCTGCCGATAAGGCGATATCGGAGCCCGTATGGGATTTTCTTGATAGAGGAGGAAAAAGATGGAGACCTGCATTATTTCTGCTCTTGACAGAGGCTTTGAGAGGAGACATAAACAGAGTTTTAGATTTTGTAGCACTGATTGAACTCGTGCATAATGGAACCATAATAATAGATGATATAGAAGATAATTCTTCTATAAGAAGAGGAAAACCATGTCTCCACAAGATATATGGGGAGGATATCGCCATAAATGCTGGTAATGCGCTTTACTTCATTCCTTTAAGAGTCATCATGAACTCTGATTTTAACATTTCTATTAAGGAAAAAGCCTTTGAGATATATTCTCAGG
>DAOVEQ010000086.1 GCA_030668905.1 Thermococci archaeon | reverse complement strand
AACGCAGGAAGTTGTCACAGGAACAACGACAACGCTCGAAAAAGTAAACATTGACCCAATGTCGATAACAAAAAGTGATGACGAAATCACAGAGACAATGAAAGCAGCAAATAACCTCGTCCTCGTAGGTGGACCTGGATTAGTTGTCTGCGTTGGTGCAACGCCACAGATCGCTAACACACTCACAGATGCGTTAGTTAAGACAGGCGATTCAAAGGTTGACTGGGCTACATCCATCGGTGAATACGAGTACATCGCTGACGCCTTCGTAGAAGGTAGAGACGTAGTAATCGTAGCCGGTACAGACAGAGAAGCCACAAGACATGCTGTTGAGCTGTTGCTCACTGACTTAGGAGCGTAAACAAAATATTTTTTCTTTTTTTATTTTTTTTAAATTCTTTTATTGAAGTATCTAAAAGGCTTTTTTGGCAATCCGTCAGCCTCTTGATGTAGCCTTCGGCCACATCTCTTTGTGTCTGCGTTTGCATTCTCTTTTTTAGCTGGAATATTTTTTGATATAATACCCTTTTGCGGTTTATTTTGCCCAAAAACAGCTAAGAAAGTCAGGGATAAGATTACAACAAATATTGTAAGAGGCTTTTTCTCAGGAATTTTCGGGGTGGGGGGAGACACAGTCGTCACTGGCGTCTGTGTTTCTTCTTTTATCGGCGTCTGCATTTTCTGCATCGTTTTTATTGTTATTGGAATCTCTATTTTTTCAGAGTTCATCTCTACAAAAAGGGTATCATACATAGTTTCTGGTGATATCTCCAATTTTATTTCTTCGGATTCTTCGTATCCAAGCTTACCGTCCCATCTATAATCAACACCCATACCATATGCTCTAAAATTTACATCAGCCAGGCCTTTACCTATATTCTCTATTCTTATATCCATCGTTTTCTTTTCATTTAAAAAGAGTGAACAGGGCTCGTAGATAAGTTTCAGGTCGGGCGAATACTCAGTTATCTCTATTTTTTCAGCGTATATAGTTATCTCGTTCTCCCTGCAAATTATCCAGCCTATGCTCGTAACTATAAACATATTTTTTTCTAAAAGATACTCATTTCCTCCTATTCTGATTATATCTCCGTTTATTGAAAAATCCTCTCCATTTATTTTTATTATGTCTCTTTCCTTTATACTGAAACTTCCTGTTTTCAAAATACGAAATCTTGATGGAGCATATACGCTGAATATCTTATTACCGTTTATTTTTACAAATCCGATTGAAACATTGAGCCATAGGGTTACTCGTTCATCGGGGAGTATGCTGATACCCTCCTCGCTTTTTTTCTCCCCGTTTATATAAAAAACATAGAACGCTCTGTCGTCGAATGCTGAAACATAGAATGAATAGACGTTCTGCGCATCTCCCAAGTGGACGATAGTTTCCCCTTCCCCTATTATCTTTTCGTATATTGGTTTTTCATCGCTAACGTATCTATTTTCATAAAAAATGGTAAGATCAACGTACCCGTCATTGAACGCGATTTGAGTTATTTTTACTTTTTTGATTATAATATCTCCAAATTTCTGATTTATTTCCGTTTCGCCGTATTTTAAATGAAGATACTCCTTCTGCCATATTATATTTCCTCTTTCTATCTGCGAAATTTTTATCCCTGCCGTGAAGATGCATCTGTATCCATCCCAGTAGACGGCATCGCACCTGTCCCAGTCCACGAGTTCTACCCCGTACGTGTATTTAGAACCGCTGAAACTGGACATATTGCCCCAGGTAAGTCTTAAATCCACGCTTAACTCCCTGTTACTCTGCATATTCGGAGCTAAAATTAGAAGCAATAATAGAAAGACTGAACATTTTTTCATGACATCACCGATGAGCAACAATCCATATACTTCATATCACTCTTCTATTTTTAAAGTTTTCCATCGTAAATTTTAAATACCCTCCGGTGAAAGACTCTCTATGAAATCCAAGATAATCTCGATAATGTTCTCATTACTTATAGTGACATCTATCTATATAAACTTAACTCTTGCAGATTCAAGAGTACCTGATAAGCTGCCTATAGTTAAAGTACCTCCAAGGGGCTCCGCTAAACTCGGGGAAAATTATACTATAGAAGTAACTTTAACAAATCCAAATGAAAAAGATAGAGTCGATATCTGGAAGTGCTGGGTGGAAATAGAGATAGATAAAATTCCCGAGGAATATATAGAAATAATAGATGGAACGAAAGAAATAACGAATTTTGGAAGTGGAGAAGAAATAAAACTTGAATTAATTATCAGATTCAAAGATAATGCGCCCGAGGGAGAATATGTCATACCTATAAAAGTTACAGGTAAATGGATCGCATGCTCAGGGGGATGTACGCCATTCCAGCCCCAGTATAAAGAAACTAAAGTTAGTCTTACAATACTCAAGCCTATGATCATAGTATATTATCTAAAAAATGACTACAGCATCGTAGAAAATGATTACAGCATCAGAGGCGGAGGAGAACTTGAAATACCGTTTAGTATAAAGAATGTAGGTACGGGGACAGCGTTCAATATTTCTATAAAGTATGATGTGGATGATGAACTGCTTGCAAATTTAGAATCCCCGGAAATACCCAATGAGTTGGATGCGAGCGAAATTATCAACGAAAAACTGTATCTCAATACTGAAAATATGGATTATGGAGATTATTCACTCACTATACGTGTGGAATACTTTGACCTTAGGAATGAAAAAAAGCCTCCCTTTGAGAAAGAGTGCAGTATTCATGTTTTGGGTCCAAGCGAAGAAGAAATCAATCAGGAAAAACTTAACAAAGCTGCTGCAGCAGAGAGAGATGCAGCTATCCTTTTGAGCAAAGATGAGTTTGATTCAGCTCTGGAAAAATATAAAGAAGCTAAAACATTGTACGAGGAGGTCGGTATAACCACCAAAGTTAGCGATATGGATAGTAAAATAAACCTGGTAGAGGAAACTATCCAGAAGATACCAAGAGACACGGAAAAGGCGGATCAGGCGTTTCAAGATGGGGAACAAGAGATGAATAACGGTGATTACTCTGAAGCCCTGGAAAAAATGAAGGATGCAAAAGCATTGTATACAAGCTTATTTAATCTGACAAAGGATAATGAAACTTATAAGAATCTTTACGAAAATAAGATAAGTGACTGCGAAGAAAAGATACAGTACTTAGAGGAAAAAATCAATGAAGAGGAAGATGATACTGAGGTAGTAGAACTAAAGACAGTTTTTATTGCAGCAATCGTATTATTACTGGGAGCTTTAGTTTTTGGTATCATACTTATCAGGAGAGAGTAAAGGTGAAAATATGAAAAAATTAGCTTTATTTTTGATGTTTTTGATAGGAATGCCGTATGTATTAAGTTACGGGAATGTTACTCTGGAGTATGATTATCCGTCTCAGGTATTTGTAGGTGAAGAAATCGAGATAAAGGTTAAGTTGACCAATACTTCAGGAAATAACGTCTGGGAATGCAAGGTTAAAATAAATAAAGAGAAAATACTTGATTATGTTCTTCCATTTATAGATTTTAAGGTGGATGAAGCTAAATTCAAAGCACCGTTATATTACAAAAAGCATGACAAGTACGGGGAGGATCAAGTTTCCTTAAAAATAGTTTTCAAAAAAGGGTTAAGAGGTGGAACTTACACGATTCCCATAGTTTTTTCAGGGAGAGTGGGTGCCTGTAAAGATGGATGCATACCTCTTCCGCCGCAGGAAAAAAAGATTAAAATAGTTGTAATAGTTCCAAAGCCCTTTCTCAGTATTCAGACAAATAAAAGGGTGGAGGCAAAAACAGATACCGTTGATATACCCTTTGTTTTAAAAAATTCAGGCACAGGAAAAGCTAAAAATATAGTTATCACAACAAGTCCTGGAGAGCTTCCAACAAAGGTGGATCTTAACAGCACAGAGCTGAATCCTGATGCGGAACTTGGAGGAAAGATAATTCTCGATACGTCTCAACTCTCTACGGGAATATACACTCTCGATATAAACCTAACTTACAGCGATGAGAATTATAATAACTCGGGAAAAAAAGAGAGTGTGGATATAGTTGTCACAAAAGAAACGACCCCGACGACTATGCCGCCGCCAGAAAACGATAAAGGTGATACGTACTATGCCCAGGGCATGCAGAACTTGTCAGATAAATCCTATAAAGAGGCTATAAACTCTTTCATAGAGGCAGAGTTTCACTATCTTAACGCAGGAGATACAGAAAAGGCTTTAGAATGCAGAACTCAGATAGAAGCTATAATAAATCTCTTAAATGCAGAAAAAGAGGTAGAAAGTACAGATAAATACTTATTAATCATAGGACTATTGATAGGCTCAGCTTTGAGCGGGATAGGACTTACTGTGTGGTTATACAACAAAGAACTCTAAAAAACTTATTTAAAAATAAGTTTTGCAGAAATTCTTGGAAAGAATTTCTGTTTCCAGAACCTTTACGAGGAGCTTTACCGCATTCTCTACATCTCCCATGTCAATACATTCTACGGGCGAATGCACGAACCTTGTAGGTATTGAGAGTGTAGTGGAGACGACACCCTCTTTTAATAGATGAATACTCCCTGCATCCGTACCTCCTCTTGTGAGGATATTCCTCTGGAGGGGTATCTTCTCTTCCCTGGCGATCTTTTCTATGAACGAGTTAAGCTTCCTGTTTCCTATAACACTTCTGTCCATTACGGTTATCGCGGGACCCTTTCCCAGTTCTGTTACCATCTTGTGTTCTTTCACATCAGGGACATCCATTGCCAGAGTAACGTCTATAGCTATAGCTATGTCAGGCGATATTTTATACCCGGAAACTTTGGCTCCCCGTAATCCTACTTCCTCTTGTACTGTCGCAACAAAATAAACATCATACGGACTTTTTACTCTTTTTAAAGTTTCGATAAGTATAAAAACACCTATCCTGTCATCCATTGTTTTGCTCGTATACCTGTTTCCTGAAAGTTTCTTTAAATCTCCTTCATATGTAATAATGCTGCCAATATCTATGCCTTTTTCCAGAACTTCATCCTTATTTTTCGCACCTGTGTCAACGAAGATATCTTCTATAGAAAGTTCTTTTTCCTCTTTTTTTACGTGAGGAGGCATACTTCCCATGACCCCATAATATTTATCTTTTCCATGAACTATTACTCTCGTGCCTATGAGTGTTTTTACATTTATCCCCCCGACAGGAGATACAAATATGAAACCGTTTTTATCTATATGACTGACAACGAAACCTATCTCATCCATGTGTGCTGCAAGCATTATCTTTCCTTTGCCATTTCCTTTTTTCAATCCTATTACGTTTCCAAGAATATCTATC
>DAOVEQ010000118.1 GCA_030668905.1 Thermococci archaeon | reverse complement strand
TATTTTTTTTCCACATTTTTTGCATTTATAAACTCCCTTTCCTCTGGATTTTAACGTTCCCCCGCAGGAACATTTTTCTTTCTGGACTGTGTACGTTGGAGCGAGTTTCAGTATTTCTATTTTTTCAAGGTTTATTGTGAGCCCCTTTGTGTATTTAACGCCACCATATACCCTTACAACATCTCCAACGATCAGTTCTCTTATTACATTTCTAAACTCTTTGGTAGGCTCGTACGCTGCGCAGAATATCTCATGAGTGTCCTTTATTTTAAAGATAACATGCCCTCCCTCTATTGTTTTGGGAGATTCAGAAACTTTCCCCTTAACTATAACAGAACTGAATTCTTGTATCTCCTGTATCTTTTTATTTACTAAATGCATATCCGTAGCCTGATTTGTCAGGAAAGTCTGTTTTTTATCAATTTTTTCAGATTTTATCATTTTTTGAGCTCTTTCAAGAAGTTCTGGCGATTCCCCCCTTATACCATAGAGAACAGGACAGGGGGAGTTTGGTGCTATGCATAAATGTCTATTTTTGTAGTCGTAATTATCAAAAATTAGAGGATAATACTTCCTGTCCATCTCGATTACGGTTTTTACGTCTATCTCCCTTTTTTTTCCAAACTTTGACCTTTCTCTATAGGTTATAAGTTCATAGGTGTGATCGTTAAGTTCCATTCCTACAGCCGCTAAGGCTCCTACGAGTCCTCTCTTGTTTCCGAGGGCAAAATGCTCTATCCTATTTTTTTCTATGTATCCAAGAGCTTCTTTTATTGCTATATTCTCATGTAAAGCCTTTATAGCAAAATTTTTTAGGGAAGATGGAACTTTTTTAATAAAGACTATACCCGGATTTGTGTTTTCCTTCCTATGATGAGAATATTTCATGAGGAGCTCTATTATTTCATCTTTATCTCCATGTGAGATGAGATTAAGTGCACCGTTTCCTCTAGTTTTATAGGGAATATTCGGATTTAATCTGATAAGCCTCGGGTATCCTCCACACCCAAACCTATCTATAATTTGCTTAGCCAGATATGTGGTACACATTCCTTCCTTCGAATCGGTGTCGTCGATGCCGATATACATAACGAAAAACTTTTAATAATAATCTATATAAATCTAATTAATGAGCCGAGAAGTTATCGATCTCACAAAATCAATCACAGATATTTTCAAAAAAGCAGGATTTGAGGTATCTCTCTGCGATATAAGGTCATGTTATGACATAATGGCAAAGAGAGGTCTCTTCAGCCTCATTGTTAAGGTATTGTCAAATATAGATTCATTTTCTTCTGAACATGGAATAGAGATGAGGAAACTAGCCTATTATTTTAATGTTTTTCCTTTGATAATAGCTTATAAAACAAAAAGCGAGGTCCTTGAGGAAGGAACAGTTTATAACAGGGAGGGCGTTCCTGTGATCTCTATAGAATCTCTTGAAAATCTCCTTTTAAATGATATTCCTCCCCTGGTATACTCGGATAGGGGGGGATTATACGTTAAAATAGATAGAGAGAGACTAAAAGAAGAGAGGGAAAAAAGAGGATTATCCCTGGGGTATGTGGCAGATGCTCTGAGAATATCAAAATCCGCATTGTACGAGTATGAAAATACAGAAAAAGGAGTTTTGCTCGAGAATGCTATAAAACTTGAAAAATTTTTTGATATTCCTGTGACAAAGCCTGTTTCTATATTGAGGAAGATAGAAAAGGACACAGGAGAGATTAAATTAGAAGATCTGAAAAAAGCTCTGGAGAGGAATATACTATTAAAACTTCATAATGCGGGGTTTAAAGTAGTTCCCACAGAAAAAACGCCATTCAACGCGGTTGTTAAAGAGAGAAATATAATAATTACTGGGATAGGAGAATCCAGCTCAAGACTTCTAAAAAAAAGGATAAGGATAGTCCATGAGTTCTCAATGATGATAGAGAAAGATGCCATGTTTATAGTTGATCTTAAAAAGAATCCTGAAAATATAGAGGGGGTACCAATTCTGAGTAAAAAGGAGCTGGAAAAAATAAAGGACGTAGAGGATATACTGTATCTTCTCTACAGCAAAAAAACCGATTAGGATCTTAGCTTCGTGGAAGATATCCTTCCTTCTTTGTCAGCTATAAAATCTATTTTTATTATCTTCAGTTCTTCTAGATCTAATTTTTCTCTTTCTTTATTTATATCCAGTGCATTTTCGTATGTTTCTTCTGTTACCAGGATGTAATCAGCTTTTTTTTCTAACGAAAATCCGTATTTATCGTTTATTTTAATGATTTCATAATCTTTTCCCTCTTTATACCCAAGAGATCCCAAGAATTTTTTTATACAGTTTTTTCTTTTTTTAAATCTCCATATCCTGTCAGCGTATTTTTTATTCTTTGTCATCTCGTCGCTCGTAAGACCTATCAATACATAACCATACTTAAAAGCTGTTTTTAAAAAAAATCTGTGTCCTTCATGTAATCTGTCAAATGTTCCAGATGCTATTATTTTTTTCATAGGAATACCCTGTATAAAGCTATACATACAATTCCAATGATCCCGATATAAGCTAAGTAAGGATATGCTATGAAATAGATCTCTATGGAACTATAGAAGTCAGGATCAAAACTCTCAAGTCCTTTTATCAGATCTATCTTTGTTACGTTCTGGATCTTTATTTTATCGTTTATTACAACAGAAGGTGTCTCTGAAAATCCATCTAAATAAAACTCTTTATTATTTTTGTTCACATCTATCCATAATATACACGTTTTATCGGTATATCTTTCAGAATTTATTGTGTTATTGACCATCTCTTTTTCTCCATACTCTGAATAGAAACCGAGAACCCTGATCTCCTTTTCTTCCAAGTAAAAATTGATCACAGAATCGATTAACTCTTTATCTATATTGTTTTCAAAAGAGATTTCATTGATCGCAATCGAAGGAATTTTTGAAAGTCCAAAATAGAGAAAATCATTTCTATTCTTATCATGGTCAAGATATAATACTCCTACATCTTTATTATCTATTTCTGATAGTATACTGTTTATTCTCTTATATTCTTCATTTTTTTTATCTTTATCATAAAAAAATCTAACAATCACTTTTTTCGGAGTTAAAAAAGACTCTATTACTGTTCTGAGTTCTTCCTTGGTAGTGTCCCCCTCCATTTTTACCTGTTCGTTAAATAGTACTGCTGGAGTCATTATAAAACCATACTTCTTAAATTCTTTATATCCGTTACTCGTAAAGACGTCCACCATTTCTACGTTCAATCTTTCACCGTATTCATTTTTTAGATCCTCTAAATACAGTTTTGTAGTCCCACAGTGTTCACAATCTTCAGTAAAAAAAAACTTAATGTTCACTGTATTTTCTTCAGCAGCAATAAAGCTGGAACTTATCAGGAGCACAATGAGTATAAAGAGTTTTTTCATAGTGTCAGAAATAGATATTGTGCTTAAAAAAGTTTCGGTACCTTCATTCCCAAATCTTCAAAATCTCTTCCATCTCTTTTTTATCGGGGACATAGGGGTAGTTATAGATAATTCCTCCCGGAGACTCATTAAAATAAGGTCTGTTACATTTTGGACACCCTCTTGTAGTGTAAATAACAGGATTTTCTATATAATCCTCTATTTTCACTCCAAAATCTATTATCTCTCCGTTCTTGAATCTAAAATTGTTTGATATATCTTCCGTTATCAGATGATACGCTAACTGTACATTTCTGTATTTTTTTAAAGAAGGTCTTTCTTTATTTTCTAGGGGTGTACCTTTTAAAGGTGTAAAGGCAAAGAGAGAAGGTTTTATTTTTTTTCTGTGGAGTTTCCGGATAACTTTCACCATATCTTCTTCTGTTTCCCCCAATCCCACGATCAGATGAGATGTAACTTTAAAATCTCCGAAGATTTCTACAGCCTTTTCCAGTTTTTCCCAGTGTTCGTTCCACGAGTAGGTAGGTTTTATTTTTT
>DAOVEQ010000177.1 GCA_030668905.1 Thermococci archaeon | reverse complement strand
CTCCAAGTATGATATAATATCAATAGAGGATCCTTTCTACGAAGAGGACTACGAAGGTTTTGCAGCCATTACAGGGGAACTTAAAATACAGATAGTAGGTGACGATATCTTTGTTACGAATCCGGAACTGTTAAGAATTGGGATAAAAAAAGGACTTTGCAATGCTTTATTACTAAAGATAAACCAGATAGGAACGATAACAGAGTCTATAGAAGCTGCAGAACTTGCTTTTAAAAATAAATATGGTGTTGTGGTCTCGCACAGATCAGGAGAAACGGAAGATACAAGCATCGCAGATATAAGCGTGGCTCTTGATACCGGACAGATAAAAACAGGAGCTCCCTGCAGAGGAGAAAGAGTGGCTAAATATAATAGATTACTAAAAATAGAGGAAGAAAATGAGTTTTTTATATACGCTGGTAAGAAATTCAAGCTTTGATCTCGAGCAACTCTCTTATTTTACTGTCGAGCTCTTTCCCTTTTTCTGTCAATTTGTATCTTTTGATCCTTCCCTTTTTCTCAGATTTAACTAGCCCAAAATCTTCGAACTTTTTCAAACATGTTATTACATAGCTGTACATGCAGACAGCCTTGTTCCTTATCTTTGCAGCGTACTCCTCCTTCTCTGTATTCAGGAATATCTTCAGAGTTTTTTCTTTAAAAAATAGTTTCAGTATATCCTCGTTCATACATTATCCTTATAATTCTATCTTTAAATACCTTCCCCTTCATGCGTTAACTTTTTTAAATTTTTTATCATAATACAACTATGCCTGCCAACGTGACAAGAGAGTACCTTTTAGCAGAAGATGGATATAGGGAAGCAAAAACAGTTCCTGAGAAGATCAAGGCACTGGAAAAGATGTATTCAACGATACCGAAACATAAAGGTACCGAGAAGATGAGGCTTTCCATAAAACAGAGACTATCAAAATATAAGGAGGAACTGGAAAAATCTAAAGTTAAAAGAGGAGGAGGAGGACCAAGCTTTTCTGTAAAAAAGGAAAGTGCTGCCCAGGTAGCTTTAGTAGGACTTCCAAACTCTGGAAAATCTTCTATTCTTAAAGTTCTTACCAATGCAAACACAGAAGTAGCAAGCTATCCCCTCACAACAATTATTCCAACTCCAGGGATGCTGGATTATAAAGATATCCAGATTCAGATGGTGGATATGCCTCCGATCATTAAAGATGTCTCAATAGGTAAAGGCTTTGGATTTCAGCTTATAAGTGCCATAAGGAATGCAGATGCCTTGATTATAGTACTGGATCTCAGTAAAGATCCTGTAAAAAATATGGAAATAATTCTCGATGAACTTTATAGATCTGAATTCAGAATAAACAAGAGGAAACCGGACGTAGAGATAAAAAAGTTTTCTTCAGGGGGTATAGAGATAAGTGGAAAAGAGTATGTTTCGGATGTGAACGAGATCAAAAAAATGCTCATAGAAAACAAGGTATCCAATGCTCTTGTAATAATCAAAGAAAAAATAAGTCTTGAAGATTTTTTAGACTCTCTAAATAGGAATTTAGCCTATAAAAAAGCATTTATTTTGGGGAACAAAAACGATCTGGAAAAAAGTGATGAGAATTTGAAAATATTCAGAAAAAAATATCCTGAGTTTGAGATAATACCACTATCTGCAGAGAAGGAAATAAACATCGAGCAGGTGAAGGAAAAAATCTATGAAATTCTTGATATAGTACGAATTTTTACAAAATCACCGGGCTCTGATCCCGATTATCCTCCAATAGCGATGAAAAGAGGTTCGACAGTCTTAGATGTAGCTAGAGAAGTTCATAAACAGTTTTACAAAAACTTCAAATATTCAAAGATATGGGGAAAATCTGTCAAGTATGATGGACAGAGAGCTGGCGGCGACCACATAGTAGAAGATGGAGATGTCGTGGAGATTCATATAAAGTGAGATCATGAATGAATAAAAATATTCAAAGCGGGCGCCTGAAATTTTTTCCGGCATATCGAGCTGATTTTCCGAGCTCTTCCTCTATTCTGAACAGTCGGTTGTATTGCGATATTCTTTCGCCCCTACACGGTGCACCAGTCTTTATTTGCCCAGCATTTAAAGCAACTGCCATATCTGCCAGCCACGTATCTTCTGTCTGTCCCGATCTCTCTGAGACTTGAACGCCATATCCATTCTTATATGCAAACTCAGCTGTATCGAGAGCTTCGGTAAGTGTTCCCACCTGATTTACCTTCCATAAAACTGCATTTCCTGCACCTTTCTCTATTCCCTTTTTTAATCGCTCTATATTTGTGACGAAAAGATCATCTCCAACTATCTGGATATCCAAACTCCTAGTTAACTCAGCAAATCCTTCAAAATCTTCTTCCAT
>DAOVEQ010000208.1 GCA_030668905.1 Thermococci archaeon | reverse complement strand
AATTTGATAATAGAAGAAGATACAGAAAGAGAAACAAAAATAGTAGATGAAAAAAAGCTGAAAAAACTTTTGAAACATACAGATGATGTTGTTATTGACGGTCATTACTCAGAAATTGTAAACCCGGATATAGTCTTTGTTTTGAGATGTCCCCCCAAAATTTTGAAGGAAAGATTGTCAAAAAAATTCAGTCCTGAAAAGGTAAAAGAAAATTTACTGGCAGAAATACTGGATTCCTGTTTGATATCTGCTGCAGAGAATAACGATAATACCACAGTCTTTGAGATCGAGAATATTTCCACAGAAAAAACAGTTGAAAAAATCATGACTCTGATAAGAGAAAAAAAGATAGAGGAGAGTATAGCATTTAAACCCACCTGCAAATACCTAAATGATGAAAACTTAGATCTCCTTTAAATATTCCTCAACACTCTCTTCAAAAGATTCTATTAAAGAATCCATTACTGTCTTCACCACATATCTCTCAAAAGATGTTTTATCAACCTTAACGAAATAAACATATCTTTTACCCCCCTTTGCCACTTCCTCTTTTCTGGATAGCAGCCCTTTTTCGCACAACCTCTGGAGAAGAATACTTATACTTGATCTTTTTCCTTTTTTGAGAGCCTCAAATATCTCTTTCGCTGTGGCTCTTTTTTTCTTCCACATTATCTCCATGATCTCGCTTTCCATGCGCCCTAAAACTTTCCCTATACCTTTTTTGTTAGGACTATATTCAAAATCGAACATATACCGTATTTGTCTGCCAACTTTTTAATATTTTTCCAAAAAGTTTTTATTTAGATTTATATAATTAAGTAGTATGAATAAAAAAATCATAGGATATACTGCTTTATTCATTTCAATTATATATTACTCAATTTTGGCATCATTTATAGGGCAGGGACTTTTTACTCAAGCAAGTTTAGTGGAAAGATATCTTATAGTTACCACCTTGTTTTTAATGGTGTTTTTTAACGTTTTTATAGGAAGTTATATCCTGGGAGCGGAATCAAAAGTTAAGGAGGGTATCTCAGAAACTCAGCTCTATAAAATCGAGAGATCTGAAGTAATAGATGAGATTATCTCTCACAATTTAAATAATCTAAATCAAATTGCCATAGGATACCTCAGTATGATAGAAAAAGAAGATATAAGTGATACAGGGAAGGATTATTTAAAAAGAGCTATCAATACTATAAAAAACAGCGGCAATACAATAGAAACTCTAAAACGAATAAAAAATATGGACAATTATGAGATAAAACATATTAATATAAATAAAATCCTATCCGAGCTGGAAGATATACACAAGGTTAAGAAAAAGATAAGTATGGATATAGAAAAAGATCTTGTAGTAAAAGCTACACCTCTAATTTCTGATGCCTTTGAAATGCTATTTTCTTCAAGTCAAAACTTAGAAATAAGTTCTTATGAGGATTCTGATAATACATATCTGATTTTTAATGGAATAGAGATGGATATAGATCTTACTCTTGTAAAAATGATCGTTGAAAGCTTTGGAAACACGATAATAGGAAGTAGTGGTATCACCATAAAGTTCCCTAA
>DAOVEQ010000132.1 GCA_030668905.1 Thermococci archaeon | reverse complement strand
ATTTTATTTTAGACCCGAAAACTGAGTTTAAAAGAAATATCTGATCTTCATGTCTCGGCGGTAAGAAGATTATGTACGGCGTATACTCTTCTTTCATTATTATTTTTACTGCTTCAAACTTATTAAAACTTTCGAGAGCATGATTCTACAAGTCGCTCCTCATAATGATTTCTTTTTAATTAAATAAAAAAACAAAAGAAATTTATAGTCTGAAGGGGAGCACATATATGAGGAGAAAAACATGTACGGGTTAGAAAATGAGGATCCTATTGTAAAATACTATGATGAAACCTTGGCAATCAGTGGAGAATCAGAGATAAATTGGTATTTAGAAAAAGTAAAAACGTATGGTGGGCCTGTTCTCGATCTTGCATGCGGAACTGGACGTATAACTCTTTTGTTATTGAGACAAGGTTATGAAGTTGCCAGTATTGATAATTCAGAAGGAATGTTGAATATTTTTAAAAAGAAACTGGAAAAAGAATTACCCGAATTAAGAAAAAGAGTATTTATAGAAAAGAACAAGATATCTGATTTTCATTTGAACCGAAAATTTAGAACTATTATTTGTTGCGACTCTTTTTTCCATAATCTAACTGTTAAAGAGGAAATAAATTGTCTTAATTGTGTGGCAGAACATTTGAGGCCAGAGGGAAGGTTTTTGTTTAATATCCCCAACCCACCCTTGAGTTTTTATCACGATGCGCAAGCCCAGAAGGCAAGATATTCAGAAAACGAAAATCATATCCTCTAAAAAACAGTACAGACACAGTACTTATCGAAGAATCTCAAGAAGCAGATCTCCTGGAACAAACTATCTTAACAAAGCTTCGTTATACTAGGTTTAACAAAGACGGAGCGAAAATTGAAACAGAGGAATCTTGGTGGAAAACTAGATATTTATTCCAGTATGAAGCAATACACTTGCTTTACAGATGCGGATTTGAAGTAGAATCTCTTGCTGGCGATTATAATAACGGACCAGTAACGACAAACAGTCAATTGATTTTTCAGGTGAAATTGGCAATTAATAAATAACAGTATCTCGACTGAACTATACAATAAATATTTTTCTTCATACTTTCGTCCTTCGGCACATAGAAACACGGCTCTCAACGACACATCATACCTTTCAATCTCTTTTCATATTTTTGTTTTTGATAAAATTATGTAATAAATCAAGATCACCGAAAGCTTTATAAAGAGTAGACTACCTTACCTTATTTTGTTCCTTCATTGGATGTAGGAATGTGTACACTGCATAGGCTCAGATAAACTTCAAAACTAAAACGATAGAATTCAAAAATAGAAATATAATATTGAAGTACATGACCGTAAACTTTATAAAGGGACGGTGCATAAAATAAGTAGGTGAGAAATATGTTCGGTATGGAAACAGGAATGATAAGAACTGCAAAAATAGAGGAAATGAAGAGAAAGGTAAAATATCACAAAAAAATATGAGGTGATAATCATGTTCGGACCAGAAATAGAATACGCAAAAGGAAAACTCCTTGAAATGGAAATAAAAACAAAAAATCATTAATTTTTCTTTTTTTAATTTTTTATAAAGTTCATACAAATCATTTTTTTATATTGTTCTTATGTCCAATCTCCAGAAATGGTGATTACTCTGTTTGATATTAATCTTATTATTATAGAAAGGTTTTTAAACAATTGTCTTATCAATTTATAATATGGCATACAGCGGGGTAGGGCAGCTAGGAGTGCCCGGTGGGCCCATAACCCACAGGTCAGTGGTTCAAATCCACTCCCCGCTACTCCAATGTCCTGACTCTTTTCCTTACTTCTTCTTCAGTCACAGGGATTTTTCCCATATTCTCTATCATTATTGATGCGGTACATGATGCAAATAAACCCGTTTCATAAAGATCTTTTTTATTAAGATACTCGAAAATAAACCCTCCTGCATACGTGTCTCCTGCGCCCGTCGGGTCAATAGCCTTTGTCTTGTAGGGGGGTATCTTTATGAACTCATCTCCGTCAAAGATAACACTTCCTTTCTCTGCCAGAGTTACGATAGCAATTTTACATCCCCATGAATAGAGAGTTTCCAGAGCTTTTTCATGATCCTTTCTCGGGTCAAATCCTGTCATCACTTCAGCTTCGTACTCATTTGGTTTTACAATCTCGCACATCCCGACTATCTCCTCAATTTTCGGATTTTTTTTCCTGGAAATTTTGTCATTTTCTACATATCTCAAAAATCCCTGGGGGTCGAGAAATAGGATCCCATTAAATTTTTCTCTCAGTTCCGTGAGATCAAAATTTATCTCCTGTAATATGGGTGCCAGTAAAATAACCTTGGATTTTAATATCTTTTGAGGAAAGTTGTCTATTTTATCTGCGATTCCCAATATTTTTAACTCCCTGTCTCCATTATTAAAATATTTTAAGGAAAAGCCTCCCGAAACTCTGCATTCTTTTATATAATATTCTATACCCAGAGTATTCATGCTCTTTTTAAAATCATCCAGATAATCGCTGCCTATATTCCCTACGAGGGTCGTTTCCATATTCAGTTTTCGCATGACTATACACGCATTGGTAGAGCATCCAGAGAGTATTCTATCCTCCGTTTTTAAATAAGGTGTTTCTATATAATCGTATACAGGATTTCCTATGCATGCGGTCATTCCCTCACCTTCTTTTTTGCATATAAAATTCGTTGCACTACAGTGATGTGTGAAAGAGTTCCTATTATAAATAAAGCGTAATTTAAGGAATTGGAATAGAAATTGAAGAGCAGTATACCAATAAGCAGCAGTAAAAACTTTTCCTGACGCTCCATAATGCCGACACTCATCAGATTAATATTTTCTACTGACTCTGCTCTTGCTCTGGCATATGATGCCATGACCATCCCAAAAAGACAGTAAAATGCTACCCAGAACTCTGCCATTTCTCCTAATGCAACTCCAAAGATTATTAAAAACTCGATGTATCTATCGGCAACAGGATCCAGAATTTTACCTGTTTTTGTTATCTTACCTGTGGCTCTTGCTAAACTTCCATCCAAAGCATCTATAAAAAAGCTTAAAAGCATAAATATTACTCCAATAATGATTCTTCTTTCAGAAAAAAAGTAACATGAGAAAACTCCGGGAATAATAGAGATCAAAGTAAGCTGATTCGGCGTAATCCTAAGTTTTGCAAGTTTCTCCCCAAATATTCTAAACTTAGTTTCGTACCACGGTCTATACTTACCGATCATGTCTCATAAAATATTTTATCAGTATAAAAATGTTACTGTGATTTAAAGCCATTTACTCATGAAGATAAAATCTATGCCCCACCACTGTTTCTTCAAATAAGCCTCGGGAACAAATCCTGTTTTTAAATAAAGATTTATCGCGCTTCTCAGGACGGGAAGTGTGTAAAGAGAGATTTTATGAATTTTCTTCTTTTTACAATATTCAAATACTTTTTCCAGAAGTTGGTTTCCTATGCCTTTTTCTTGATACTCAAACTCCACTCCGAGCCAGTGGATCATCCCAAAACCACTTTCGCCATAGAGAATTCCATGAACAACGCCTATTACCTTACCCTCTTCTGCTATAAAGAGAAAAGTGTTCTCTGAATTGATCATTTTTTCAACT
>DAOVEQ010000124.1 GCA_030668905.1 Thermococci archaeon | reverse complement strand
GAATACCGTATACCCCCCGATAAATATAAAACAAAAAAAGTAATAATTGATCTATTGCAAAGCTTGAAGTTGGAATATGATGGAAGTCTATGTATGACCAACACCACCTCAATTATAGAAAACGATGGAAAAACTAATAAGGAGACTGAGATACCTGTTTCATATCCGACACCATTTAACATAGAAAGGAGAGGGCCCATTATAAAAAGTGATCGGAATTTTGTTACCATCGAGCATTTCTATGAAACTGAGATGGCAAATGTACAAAAGTATTATTCAGAGATACATGGCGAAACTAGCAATAAGATTTTATATCCAATTCAGGCTTTCTCATTACTTGATAATATTCGTTATGTAGCTAATATCTTAAGTAGAAACAAGGTAAAATCGGTTATAGAAAAGCATGATATAGATTTCGGACAAATTATTGAACTAGTGTTACAACAAAATGATAGAGATGCATTTGATACATGGCTTCGTTTAATAGATGAGATAAATCCTTTGGAACATGGAGTAATTATTAATGTAATCTGGACAGGATCAAATGTGCTTAGTGAAGAGGAATTAATAGATTATGAAGTTAGAGTTATGCTCAAATCTGGAATTAAACCACATAGGAAAGATGAATTTAGTGCTGTAAATGAAATTAAAAATGGGAGAGAGTAAGTTATATGTATTATCTCGATACATGTATCATTATCTCTTTCTTTGCAAAGAAAGAGTCTGATCATGTGAAATCAGCAAATATTATTAATAAACTTAATGGAGATTTTTTTATTTCTACTTTTACAGCATTAGAACTTTTTTGTAATATTTACCGAAACGTAGATAAATTTCTATTGATATCAGGACTCGAAAAAGCAAGTAGAAGTAGATTAATAAAAACAAAAGTGATATTGGAATATATGATAAAGAGTCTCGATCTTATAATTGAACCTGATAAAGTTGAGGAAGTATATCTTAAAGAATTTAATTCGAATGTATTCAAGAAATTCTTCGAAACTTTTGAAATAATCCCCTATGTAAATCTACACACTGGTGATTCTTTAGTTCTTTCTTATGCTCATGATCTAAAGAAAAGGGGCAAAATAAAGTATTTAGTAACTATTGATAGAGATTTTGAGAATTGTAAAGAATCGATAAAAAATTGTACTGGCATTGAAGTTATCTTTAACTGATTAGAGATGTGCGCACAGATTCTCAAATTCCACTGGAGTTATTCATTATCTCTTCTTATAACAAAACTCTATATTACAACTTCCTTCCGCACTTACCATACATGGTCCTACGGGGTGCGATGGTATACACGCTTTTCCGAATAGAGGGCATTCTTCAGATGTGATCAAACCGCGAAGTACCTCGCCACACCGACACCCTTCAGGCTCTGGAAACTCCTTTTCGTTTATTTCTTGAAGCTCATCTTCAAATATCTTCTCTGCATCATAATTTTCAAATTTCTTTTTCAGTTTCATTGCAGAGTTGGAAATAACTGGAAATCCTCGCCATGCCATACTCTCTATTTTGAATACTTCATTGATTGCAGCAAGTGCTTTGGGATTTCCCTCTTTTTTTACAACTCTTGTGTACTCATTTTCAACAATAGCTTCTCCTTTCTCTGTCTGTTTTATTAACATCCATACACCCATCAAAAGATCTATAGGCTCAAAACCTGCGATCACTTGCGGAATTTTATATTCTTCAGAGATAAACTCATAAGGTTTTAGCCCAATGATCGTGGAGACATGCCCGGGCTCGATAAAACCATCTATTTTCAGCTCTCCCATCTCCAAAATAGCTTTTAAAGCTGGAGGGATCAGTCTGTGGCATGAAAGAATAGAAAAGTTGGGAGGAGGATTTTTTAACATGACAGAGGCGGTAGTAGGAGCTGTTGTTTCAAAGCCGATGGCCATAAAAACGACATCTCTGTTTTTATTTTCCTTCGCTACCTCTATGGCATCTTCTATACTATAAACTGTTCTTATATCATGCCCCTCCCCTTTTAGATCCCTCAAAGATTCTTTTTCTCCTGGAACATTGATCATGTCCCCGAAACTTGTTATGATCTTATTTTTTCGAGCCAGAGATAACATCTTCTCGATCTCTTTGGCTGTGGTAACGCAGACCGGGCATCCGGGGCCCTGTCTTATGTCTATACCGCATTCCTTAAACAAAACGTCCAATCCATTTTTTACCAGAGTATCCTGATGCGTACCGCAAACATGCATAAATCTGAGATTTAAATTCTTCTTTTTTATGTCATTGACTATCTTTTTCGCCAAATCTTTATCTTTTAAGTGGAACATTCTATCCTTCCATCATTTCTCTAAAAATATCGATAGTAGCCATCGCTTCTTTTTCGTCTATACTCTGGATCGCAAAACCTGCATGAATAAGAACATAATCTCCAATTTTAGCATCTATCAAGGAAATGTTAACTTTACGATTGGTGCCATCTCCATAATCAACGATGGCATGATCTTTATCCCCAATCTCTATTACCTTTGCTGGAACAGAAAGACACATAAACTTTTTAATCGAGTGTATAATATAAAAAACTATCTAACAAACTACTATAGGTGTTATCATGAAACCAGCAAAAAGAACAATGGATATAGAATACGCCATAAGAGATGTTGTTCTCCCTGCAAGAGAGTTGGAAAAAAAAGGAATTGAAGTTATAAAGCTCAATATAGGAGATCCAGACAAGTTCGATTTTGATACGCCGGAGCACATGAAAAAAGCTGTAATAGATGAGATGAAAAACTTTAATGGATATGGAGATTCTGAAGGACTACTTGAATTGAGAGAAGCTATAGTTCAGAGAGAGAAAAAGAAAAATAACCTCGATATAAGCGTTAACGACATTGTTGTAACTACCGGTGTTACTGAGTCTATCCAAATGCTTTTCGGAGCGTTGCTGGATCCAGGAGACGAGATTTTAGTCCCCGGTCCGACGTATCCCCCATATATTGCACTGGCAAAATTCTTTGGTGCTGTACCTGTCCCGTATAGAACAATAGAAGAGGAAAACTGGGCTCCGGATTTAGATGATATGAGGAAAAAGATAAATGAAAAAACAAAGGCTGTAGCTGTTATAAATCCGAATAATCCAACAGGTGCACTGTATGATAAAAAAACGTTAAAAGAAATAGGGGATCTTGCAGCTGAGAATGATATTATCTTTATCTCTGACGAGATCTATGACATGATAACATATGAGGGAAAACATTTCTCTCCTTCATTCATGGAAGACATACCATTGATAATACTCAACGGTATATCCAAGGTTTATCTTTCTCCAGGATGGAGGGTAGGATGGACTATATTCAGAGATTATAACGAAAAACTTAACGAGATTAAGGAGGGATACTTAAAACAGGCAAGGGTAAGGATATGTTCTAATATTCTTACACAGAAAGGTGCAGTTGCTGCGTTAAACGGTCCGCAGGACCATATAAAAGATATGATAGCGAAACTACGAGAGAGAAGAGATTATATCTACAAGAGACTCAATGACATAAACGGAATATCTACACAAAAGCCTGGCGGAGCTTTCTATATATTCCCGAAGATAGATGGAGATGATAAAAAGTTTGTTCTCGACGTGTTAAACAAGGTGCATGTGCTTTTTGTCCACGGCTCAGGTTTTTGTCCCGTTTATGGAAAGGGGCACTTCAGATCTGTGTTTTTACCGCCTATAGAGACAATAGGGAGAGCTATGGACGCCCTGGAAATGTATATGCAGAAACGAGAGATATGATTAAGTGGTAAATAGAAAAGTTTTTAAATGATAAATGATATAGTATAACTGAGGAGGCTAGGGACAAAAAGCTCTTCTGTTCACCACCTCCC
>DAOVEQ010000015.1 GCA_030668905.1 Thermococci archaeon | reverse complement strand
TTAGCGCTAGCGCCTGGTATATTCTTTAGTATTAGATTAATTTCCACTAACTCAGTTCCTTTTGCAGCTAAAGGAGATATTACAGCTTCTTTCTCATCAGGATCTGTTTCTATCAGAATATACTCACATTTTTCCAGTTCTAGGGCTTTAAAAACTTCTTCAGGGAACTCGATCTTGTTTTCTTTCAACCTCACTATGCTGTATTCTTTCATTGTAGTCACCATTGTTCTAAGACGAAGGAAAAATAATATCTCTACAAATTTAAAGGTTTCGGTTAAAGGTTTTCCCAAATAAATAAAAGTTTAAGATACATAGTATAAGCATGGATAAAAATCTAATTACTTTTGAGAAGAGTTTAGTTTTATCTCTTATATTTCTTATTTTTCTCTCAGGATGCGTTACTGAAGCGCCGCCTGCTACCACAGCACCCCCCACCACATCCACCCCAACGCTACCTTCTGCACAGTTCGAGGTCACTGATTTGCGAGTGATTCCTGAGAGTCCTAAGGTAGGAGATACACTGACAGTTCTTGTAGACGTCCAGAATAGAGGAGATTCTTCGGGAAGTTACACACTCATAGTGAGTATCGGGATGAAATTAAAGAGTCAAGATATAGAATTGGAAGGAAAAAGTTGCAGAACAGTTGAATTTCAGGAAATAGTAGACAAAGAAGGAGAAATAGAGATAAGAGTAGGTGATTTGGCAAAAACAATAAATGTTTCATCTTTAGAGACGCAGACTCCTCCTGCCACCCCAGCCCCGACCACACCCGCCCCTACGATTCCTCCAGTGCAGAATTCATTTTTCTACATGCTGCAAGGAAAATTCATTCAGACAACAGAGTATGAATATGAAATATATTTGGAGAGTGGAGATGTAAAACCTGTGGATGTGAATACTGTTTTTATTCCTTCAGTTTCGAGTTACCATTTCTCACAGCAAATTTTTAAACAGAGTATTGAGTATAGTGAAAACCCAGATAAAATAACTAGGAAAAAAGATGATTCTGTAAGATATGAGAGGGCAGAGTGGACCAATCCTCCATCGGAAATAACTGTAAAAAGAACTGTAGAGTGTAAAAATATAGTAAGTTATTCTCCATTTATCACACAATCAAGATATCCTTTAGATACAACATCTTTGTCTTCCAATATCAAGAAATATCTCGATCCTGAATTCTTTGTACAATGTGATGATCCCGAAATAATACAAAAAGCAGAAGAGATTGTAGAAGGAGCAGAATCAGAGATGGATGCAATAGTGAGGATACTGAACTGGGTGAGGTACAATGTACAGTATACATGCTCAAAAGATCTTAAGGTGTGCGAAGGGGTCTTATTCTCCGATGCAAAAAGGACACTAAAACATAGAAGGGGGAACTGTGTGAACTTTGCAAATTTATCGATTGCGTTACTGAGAGCGGCAGGGATCCCGGCAAAACAATCAGGAGGATATGTTGCAGATTCCGAGTATGAATCTCTAGCATGTCACGCTTGGATAGCTGTATACATTCCTGAAGAAGGATTTATCGAGTTTGAGTCGTCATACTGGATGCCACGATCAGGTTTGGTACCGGAAACGATACTCATGCCTCAGCACATATGCTATGGAGGCGTTGGAGTATCGAATGCAAATTTTAGTGAATTGCACAGATCAACACAAGAAATTACATCTCTCCCAGAAAAAAAGACGTACGTATCGGAAACTATCAACAAAGACGATATCATATCATTTCTCGCCTACCTGGAAAAAAGTTCCACAGACTACACCGCATCCTTCACAGCAATTGCACCACCGGGATGGAAGGTATTTTTTTCCAATGATACTCTTAATATAGATTCAGAGAATTATATTTCCAAGGAACTCCTCATCACCATCATACCGCCTCCAGATGTCAAATCTGGAGATGAAGTTGAAATAAAGATCATCGCAGATGATGGCATAAAACAGGGAGAGATAGTGATCTTTATATCTATCAAATGAACAGAAAGAGTTATTCTATAATGAATGCTTTGTTGGCAGTTGATTAAAGAGGAAACTATTTAAATTTCAATGCATAATAAATTTTATGAAATTAGTTTTGAAGTTTGGAGGCTCTGTTCTTCTTAAAGATGAAGAGATAGATACTAAAATAATAAAACGTTATGCTCTTATAATCGATCAGATAAGTCAGAAACATAAAATAAATATAGTTGTGGGCGGAGGAAATCTAGCAAGAAAATATATAAAGGCTCTGGAGAATTTAGGAGCTCCCGAGTCCTTTAAAGACCTTGCAGGCATAGAGATCTCGAGAATAAATGCACAGATATTTATTACAGCATTAAAAGGTCGTGCTTACCCTGTACCGCCAAAAAGTTTTGATGAGGTAATAAGGGCATTAAGCTCAGGGAAAATTGTAGTCTGCGGGGGAATGTTCCCCGGGCAGTCAACAAACGCTGTTGCAAGCTTTATAGCTGAAGAAATGAAAGCTGATCAACTTATTAATATAACAGATGTTGATTATGTATACACAGATGATCCAAAGCTAAATCCAGACGCAGAACCTATAGAAGAGATAAAAATTGATGATTTTATAAACCTTATAATGAAAAATCCTGGAGGTGCAGGAACGTATAAACTTTTTGATATTACGGCCGCCCAGATCATAAAAAGATCAAGAATTCTATTAAAATTCGTTTCCGGACGTGATCCCGAGAATATACTAAAAGCAGTGAATAACGAGAGAGTAGGAACAGTTGTCATGAGCGAGATTGGACGTTGATATTCATAAACAGCATCTGTCAACACAGGTACATGTCGTTTCGACTCCTTCTGTATTTCTTATTTCACTAACTTTTTCGTCTATTTCATTCATATCTTTTGCGTTTAGTATTACAAGAATATCATACTCCCCAAAAAGTAAGTGAGCCTCTCCAGATTTTTTTAACGACTCGAATATACTGTTTTCCATTCCCGAAATCACTTTTGTCAATATGTATGCTCTTACCATAAAATCACCAACAAAATTCTGAGTATTGTTACCTCATATATCTTCATTTTTATACTTAAATATTTTACTAACGAGGCTTGAAAATGAAAGTAAAAATACTCACTCAAAACTCTGCAACCATTTGAAATACTCATAATACTCTTTACATCTCATATATCTGATGTTGTATTTGTTTTCAATAAACGTAAAATAGTTTTTTATCTCATCAATTTTTTCCATGTTTAAAGTAAGATCATCATTTACAATATTCCAGTTGTGAAAATATATAACAAGGGTATCATACCCTGCTTCTATTTTTTTCGTGGTAAGTTCCTCCATATTACCTTTATAGAAATTCAGATATCGTCCTTCAGTGGAGGTCAATGGCAGTATAAGTAGATTATCTTCGAAATAGATGGTATCTTCGGTGTCCCAGCCCAAAAAACCAGGTGCTTTGGAAAGATCAACTAAAAATCCAGTTTCTTTCAATACCTTTTTGAGATCATCGGTCATCACAAAGCATCCTGCTCTGAAAGATACTATGTCCTGATCATACTTTTTTGCTTTCTCTTTTCCACTGAGTATCCATATTTTCAGTTCATTATAGTCATACCAATCCGTGCCATGAAAATGGAGTCCTATCTCATGCCCATCATCTATTATTCTTTTGAGTAGTTCTTCAAACTGAAACATATCTGCCATGGAATCGTACTCCACCAGAAAGGTAGCTTTGATATTATGTTCTTTAAATATATCTAGAATTATAAGCGTTGTTTCTTCTATACTTTCGTAAATATCGCTGCCCCCAATTTCAGGCTTCTCCTTTTCCCAATCTATCGTCACAATGAAATTTACCGGGGGTTTATCATCGTTAATCTCGCCCATGCTGAATAAAAGGATAAAAAGAAAACTTATAAGAACTACCTCTTTTTGCATAGAGATACTTTACATCCGAAAATAAAAAGTTTATCACATATTCTCAGAAAGATTTTTATATGAACATCATCTTTTCCTGATCATGAACAGCCAGAAAATAGCTCATGTTGGGATTTTTGCGGCTTTGTACACTGTTATAGGCATGATCCCCGCGTTTCCTTTAGTTGGATCTTCAACTACAATGAGTTTTAGCGAAGTTTTAAAACCTTTTAACGGTATTCTTTTAAATCCATACTATGGATTTTTGGCTACAGGAATAGGAGCTTTTGTTCTTTCTTTAATAAACCCTTCTCTACCCTTCGGATTTGCTTATTTTATTGTACCCGCTGTTGGAAGTTTACAGGCTGGTTTTCTAGCTTACAAAAAATGGAAAGAAGGGACTGTTCTTCTGGGGGCATTGATATTTTTATGGTATCTTTTTGATACTGGAAGAATAGTCTGGTATTATCCCTTTCTTCACTTTGTAGCCTTATTTTTTATTATTTTTACAGGGAAAAAACTTCCCGAGTTTTTAAAATCGAAACATATTGCAGTTTCCCTTTTCATCATTTCTTTTTGCGCAACTCTGACAACTCATTTGACAGGAAGTATATTTTTTCTGAACATGTACTCACCGTCCCCGGAAGTCTTCGAAAAAGTTGTTTTCATATATCCCCTAGAAAGATTAATCTTCACGATATTATCTACAGTTTTATGTTATGCAATACTGAAAGGTGGTTTTATTGATAGAGATAGATGGAAGCTACTGTGAAGGAGGAGGACAGATTTTAAGGACAGCTGTAGCTCTTGCGGGTGTTACAGGAAAAGAAACTAGAATATTCAACATTCGAGCAAGTAGAGATCCCCCAGGACTCAAGAGACAACATTTGACAGGTATACTCGCCGCCGTAAAAATATGCAATGCTCTGGTAGAGGGGGCAGAGATCGGATCGAAAGAAGTTGTTTTCAGGCCGGATACTATAAACTCGGGAAAATATAAAATAGATATAGGTACTGCGGGATCAGTAACATTACTTCTGCAAACTTTAATTCCAATAACCATTTTTTCAGATAAAAAAACAGTTTTAAATATTACAGGAGGCACAAATGTGCAATGGTCTCCTTCAATTGATTATTACTCAGGGGTATTCCTCTATTTTCTAAAAGAAATGGGAATAGAGACAAAAATGGAAATTTTAAGATATGGTTTTTATCCTAAGGGTGGAGGAAAAATCAGATTCGAAGTTTTACCATGGAAAGAGAAGAAGAAGATAGATCTTACAGAAAGAGGAGAAAAGAAAAAAATTAAGACAATAAGTGTAGCCACACATCATCTAAAGAGTGCCGAGGTGGCAGAAAGGCAGATAAGAGGTTTCAGAAGAGTTTTACCATGCGAAAAAGAGACAAAGTATGTAGATTCTTATTCCATTGGCTCGTCTGTTACAGGCACAGCACATTTTGAAAACTCGAGAATAGGTAGTTCTGTTCTTGGCGAAAGAGGAAAAAAAGCTGAAATCGTTGGAAGAGAAGCAGCAGAGGAGTTAAAAAAAGAGATAGAATCCAATGCAGTTCTCGATAAATACATGGGAGATCAGATAATCCCATACTTGGGATTAGTGGGAGGAAAGATCAAGGTCTCAGAGATTACAGATCATTTAAAAAGCAATATCGGGGTAACTGAGAAGTTTCTCCCCGCTAAATTCAAGATAGAAGGGAATATAGTTGAAACAAAAATTTAAAAACAACGGAATGTATTATTAGTAGTTTGATATGAAGGAGTTAGGCGAAATATGTCTAAGAGATGAGAAAATGGAAAAATATGACTTAGTTGCACCATGCGGTGATTATTGTGGAGGTTGTGGACAGTATAATGGACTGATTGTTGAAACAGCCAAGCAAATGAGGGAATTTGCAGATCTTTACGGTTTCAAATTTCGTTCCGAGGAAGCATTCGATTTCAAGCAATTTGTGAAGGGATTAGAATGGTTCATCGACAATGCAAAATGTCCAGGGTGTCACCATGGTGGGGGACCACCTTGGTGTGAGGTAAGGAAATGCTGTTCTGAAAAAGGACTGCGTATATGTTTCGAGTGTGAAGAGTTTCCATGCTCCAAATTTAAAGAGTATGCAGATCCCGACACGATGGATAGGTATAAGAGATTTAAGGAAATAGGATTTGAGAAATGGGTCGAGGAACAAATGCAGAAAGCCAAGGAGGGCTATGAAATACATTTGCAGAAAGTAGCGTCTTTAAAACCATAGCAGCCAAACGGCAAGATTCATTTTCCACATTTTTAAGTAAACGAAAAAATAACGTACCCAACAATTTTGAAAAAAGTATTTAAAAGTAACAGTAGAGATCATTTATGGATAAAGAAGAGATACCCTTGGACTGGAAGGATTATGTGGCTTTTACATTAGCCTTTCTTCAAACAGTCCTTTTGCCGTTTATACTTTTCATTGTAGCAGTATTAATTTTAGTGTTTTTAATATCAATTATGTGGTGAGTATGGAATTAACAAGGTATAGTTTTATATATCTTCTTTTAATGATCTCTATAGTTTTATTAAATGTAAATTATTTTCCGCAAATTGATGAAAATTTGGAAGAGAACTACGAGCCTTCTAACATTTTGCTCGATACGGTTCACGGAAACGCTAAAAGTGGTATTCTGGTACTGAAAAATAATTTTTCCTGTGAAGAAACACCTTTTTTCCCAATAACTTCAAAAGTGTTATCAAATTATGATCTTTTGATAATCTCAGAGCCAGGGCACTCTTTTTTCAATTCTGAGATAGAAGCTATAGCAAAATTTGTAACAGATGGAGGGTATTTAGTAACTATGGGAGGAGAAGTTCTAAATCCACTTCTTTCAGTATTCGATGTGAGTGTAACAGAGATAGAACATATGGGTAAAAGTTATATGCCACAAGAGGCAGGCGAAGAGAGCTATAACTTTAAACTAACAGATCTAGAAAAAAACGAACTGACAAAAAATGTCGACTGTCTCTATTTTAAAAGGACTAAGTTGGTCTCTGGAGATTTTGATCTCACAGCATCTGAATCACATAAATTTTCTTTTGATTTTGAAGATTTTCATTATGAGGTCTCTAAACCTGTTACACTGATAGGTGTAAAAAATTACGGAAGAGGAAAACTGCTCGTAATAGGGAGTTTTTTAGATCCAAGTCATGATACTAACAAGATTCTTATTCAAAACTTTATACCACCAAATAAATTCAAAAATAGAGAAGAATATGATGTATTATATTCTTATCAAAAAATGATGAAAAATATAAGAGGAAACGAACATCTCGATCTCGCTTTAAACCTCGAGGCTGCCTGGAAAGCATATTTTGAAGGAGAAGATCCAAGACCGATTCTTGCTCAAAAACAGGATATATCCCCTTATTCAAAGTTTTTCTTCCTTTACTATGGGACGTTAGTTCTTTTTCCATTTTTTGTATTTTTTATAATAGATAAAAAAAGGAGTTTCATCTTTCTACTTTTTCTTTTAATTCTTTCTTCTCAGGTACATTATCACGAGAGAGAAACGAATCCAAATCTTTTGATACGGTCAAACAGTATTGGTGTCTCTTTAATTTCTCAAGAAATAGAAGAGAAAGATCTTGATGATTTTATATTCCTTAGAATGGAAACAGTTACAGAAGTATACAATACTTATCCTTCTCCAATGGAAATTCTCTCAGTCATGAGAGACGATTGTGATGGACAAGCAATTTTAGCAGCTTCTATTTTAGAAAAGATGGGATATAAACCAAAAGTAGTCTTTGGGATAGGGCATGCGTGGGTGGAGTATGAAGGAGGAGATATTCTTGAACCTCTGGGAGGATATTATATCAAATTCAATTCTAAGGGCATTAAAGATATAGATGTCTTAAATTTAATTGCTTATTCATTCTGTTATTCCTATACTTACAAAACTATCTCTTTTTTACTTTTTGGAATATTATTGGCTAACTGGAGGAAAAAGATAGATTTTTCGTATTTAATGAACTCTTTTATTTTGACAGCTTTCTTATTTGTATCTTTCTATTTCCTTATCCTCCTATCTAGAGAAATAGGATTTTTATCTGTTTTTCTTTTCATAACCTTCCTCTATATGACAAAACATGGTATAGAGTGGACCGACAGATATAGGAGTAGAATACTCTCTTTTTCACTGGCTGCAGGGATTACAATCTTCTTATTTCCGTATATATCGCTATTACCCTCCAAAATTCTGACATTTCTATTAACTTCTGTCATCCTTGTTATTTTTTACATAACGTTTGTCTTGAATTTTGAAGAAAAGATTTTCTGAAAAGAAATATTTTTAAATTTAGAAACATATTTAACAATATGGAAAAGATATTTACTCAGGCTATAGATACTATATTTAAAAAACCAATTCTTTTAGTTCCAATGGCTATCCCCGCGGTCTTTGCCATGACATTTGCTGGAAAGATCTTTATAGATTTCTGGAGATCAGGCTTTGATATATATTATTTTGCAAATTTTGATATTTCTCACCTGATATACGCTGCAATAATCCTTTTTTTAATTTATATCTTCTTTTTGCTCATGGAGGGTATAATGATCTATGATTTTACATTAAGAGGAAATATTGAGATTAAAGAGATTGTTCTGAAATCTATCAAAGTATTTCCTACATTTTTGGCAACATTTTTACTTTTTTTGATATTTTATATCATTGTGATACTTCCTTTCTCCCTCCTGGCTGCTCTTGGAACTTGCGGGATCATTCTAATGTTTGTAGGCATCTTTTTTGTAGTGCTCTTCATATCTCCCATAATGTTTTATATTTTGCCTTCAACTGCAGACGGTAAATATTTCCACAATGCACTGATTAAAGGAGTTAATTTCCTTAGAAGAGACTTAAAAAGAGGATTTTATTTAGGTTTATTCTTTTTGCTCGTATCTCTTGGAGTTTCATTGATACCCATAGCCGGGGTATTTTTGCAGTATATTTTTCTGATTCCGTTCTTTATCGTTGTAATAACAATATATTACCTCAAGGAAGAAAAAGGCATTGAATACAGTATAGAGGTAGAGGTAAAGTACTGATGAAAAACGTAGTAAAGAAATATGATAGGACTGCTTCATTTTATAATCAAAGATACAGGGAGATACAGGAAAATAAATATAAAAAAATGATAAATTTTCCTCTAAAAGGGAAAATACTGGATATTGGATGTGGTACAGGACTTTTATATGATTTTTTGGAATACGATAACTATATAGGTGCAGATTTATCTCTTGAGATGTTAAAAAAAGGAAGCTTCGCCAACAAAATACTTGCAGATTGTGAGTTTTTACCTTTTAAAGATTGCGTTTTTGATTTTGTTTTTTCTTTTACAGTTCTACAGAACTTACTTTCTTATAGAATGATCTCCGAAGCTTACAGAGTTTTAAAGAGAGAGGGGATCTTTGTCCTGACAACTCTTAAAAAAACGTATAAAGAGGATGTGATAAGTGCTCTTAAAATATTTGAGTTGATCGATAGAAGAGAATGTGATGAGGACGTGGGATTTGTATTAAAAAAAGCTTTCTAAGGTTTCTTGATTCAGAATTACACTCTTTTCTTTCCAGAGATCAAAATCTGTTGATAGTTTGGATTTTATATACTCCAGAGCTTCTTTCATGGTGTCAAAACTGTTCATTTCAGCGTTTCTTACATTTTCCCTGCATTCCCAGACCCCCACGGGTAGAAAGTAATCGGGAGTGACCTCTCTAAAAACTAATGCACAAGCCTGTCTTTTCAACTCTTTAAGCCTCTCCAGGACTCCGAATCTTATCGCATAGTAACCTCCACCCTGTTTAATCGCATACGTTTTTCTTCCGAAATAAGTTTCATACTCGGATGTTATGTTTATCTTCTCCGCACCCATGGTCCAGAATGTATCAGGTATCCACGCTTCCAATATCTCAAACTCCCATTTTTTTGGAATGAGAAGAATCTCAAAATGATTTCCTAAATATGAGTTGCTCAGAACAATGTATCTATCTATGATCTGGAAATCTTTTATCTCCGAGATCAGTTTTTTTCCGATAATGTCATCTACTGCTGTAATGCTCCATCTCGTAGGCACTATCTTTTTTTCTATTCCCAGTGCCCCAGAACTGAGAAACCTTGTGAGAGCGTATACGTCATATCCCTCTTTGTAAAGAATGTCGAGAGCATTTTCCGCTTTTATATCGTCATTAACAACTTTATCTACCTCTTTTGATATCTTCGGATTTTCAGTAATCTTTAATTCTTCTATTTTACCCAGAGGCCCCATAGGCTGTGATACTGCAGAGAACAGTATATTGAATTTCGGCTTTTTCTTGAGTTTTATCTCTATGTCTATAGGTTTTTCTGAAAGAACTATCTCCTGAACATCTTCCACGATCTTGCTTTCTTTATCCACTCGTACCTTCTCCATCGATCTTATGAGAGAAGATCTGTAGTTAATTATCTCGTTAAAACCATCTCCATACCATAGTTTAGGATTATCGTAAATCTCAGCCTCGTCTTCAAAAGGGAGGGAAAGAGGTCCGTAATAAACATGAGGATAGTTTTTCCAGCCTACAAATAATGAAGGTGAAGGCCCAAAAAACTCGCGATCCAGAGTCACTCTTTTCTGTACCCTTATCTGTGCAAGGATAGGACATTTTGAAAGTCCACAGAAGAGCCTCCCTTTGCATACAATACATTTCTCCTTATTTATGTCCGTAGATTTATATATATCTACAAATATTTTACACCGGGGTGTCAGGAAAGATTGATGTTTCATTGCTTTGTGTTCTCTTCAGGGAATATATAATTTTCTGGTCTGGAGAATCGTTATAATCCCACGATCGTTAAATTTAAATAACAGTCAATAGATACTTTATCATGATAAA
>DAOVEQ010000138.1 GCA_030668905.1 Thermococci archaeon | reverse complement strand
ATAAAAGGTTTACTTATCGAAAAGATTTTTAAGTGTGCTGATAATTATTTTTAAGGGCCCGTAGTCTAGGGGTTATGACGTCGCCTTGACGAGGCGAAGGTCTCGAGTTCAAATCTCGACGGGCCCACTCACCCCTTTCTTTTTAGAAAAAAGAAAGTGGTTTATCCCAAAGAAAAAACGATTAAAAAACGATTATTTAAAAAGGAAGAGGAAAAACAAGTAGACGTTTCCCCTCATATGTTTCAATAACAAGCTTTTTTAAAAGAATTGTTTATTCTATTGTATGCAGGATCATATCTTCATTGCGAAAAAAATTAAGAGTATTTCAAGAAAAGAAGTAGACTTTCTCTTTTCAAAACTCAATGCGGAAGAAAAACTAAAAGGAAAAAGGAAGATCTTTGTCAAACCAAATTTATTCGCTCCGGAAGGATCAAAAACAGGGGCTACTGTCGATTTTGATCTCATATCACATGTTGTAGATTATTTGAATGAACGAAATAAAAAAGTATACATAGGGGAAGTGGCAGCACATCAGTACGATTCGGAAAAACTCTTCAGAGATATGGGGGTTTATGATATGTTTGATGCAGAGTTCATAAATCTTAATTTTACAGAGTTTAAAGAGGTACTTTTTGAGATAAAAGGAAAAGAATACAGTTTTAAAGTCCCGAGAATTATCTTGGACTGTGACGGAATAATAAATATGCCGAAATATAAGACGCATGCTGCTACTCTTCTTACGATGGCAATTAAAAATTTCTATGGGCTTCTTCCAGGGAAAGAAAAATGGAAGGGGCATGCTTTAGGGCTCAACGAGACCTTTTACAATATACAAAAACTATTTCCTTCCGATATCGTGATTACAGACGCTTACATTGCAATGGAGGGTCTTGGACCAACTCTTGGCGTCCCGGTAAAGAAAAATTTACTCTTTGCATCCGATAACGCCATTGCCCATGATATGGCGATAAGTCAGATACTGGATGTGAAACTTGAATATCTGAAATTCTATGAGAATATGGAGATTGATAAAATTTACTACAATGAAGAAGGCAAAGAAATAGAAAATATAGACTTTTCTCTGAGATTGCCACCCGTGACATATACGCGGTTCTGGTATCATGTAAACGAGTATTTCTATAAGTTTAGTCCCTCTCTTGAAAAAAGAGGGATACCTCCTCGAGAAATATTGAATTTTCTTGTAAATGACAAAACAATAAAATTCTGGAGAAGACTTCAGAGATAACTTTTTTAACCTTTATAAAGATTTTATCTCATGAAGACAAAGATAAGTAAAGTTTTCTATTTTGATGCAGCACACAGGATAGCAAACCATAAGGGAAAATGTAAAAATCTCCATGGACATACGTACAAGCTTATTGTGACGATAGAAGGAGAAATAGAGTCAGGAATGGTCATTGATTTTGGAGATCTAAAAAAAATCGTAGACCCAGTAATAAAAAAGTACGATCATTCTTATCTCAACGATTTTTTTGAGAATCCTACCGTGGAGAACATTGCGATAAAGATACTTTCGGAGATTCAGAAAAAAACAGACAAGATTGTCTCTGTAAAATTATGGGAGGGGAGAAATAACTATGCAGAAGTACTTCCTTAGCGAGATATTTTTCTCGATCAATGGAGAAGGATTACAGATAGGCATTCCTATGGCATTTATAAGGCTCTCAGGATGCAACTTAAGATGTAAATGGTGCGATACGAAGGATTCATGGATACAAAAAGATCAAGCAACTCTTGAAGATATTGTCAAAGAGGTAAGTAAATACAATGCAGAATGGGTCTGCATTACGGGAGGAGAGCCACTTTTACAGGACATTGAGTCCCTGATAAAAAAATTACAGCACAAAATCTCTCTTGAAACTAATGGAACTATATATGATGACGTTATAAAAAAGATAGATTTTGTAAGTGTCGATATAAAAACGCCAAGCAGTGGAATGAAGAACGATTTTAAAGTTTTGCAAAAAATATTAGATGTCATGAAATGCGGACAGTTAAAAGCGGTAATCTCCGATAAAAATGATTATCTTTTTGTTAAAAAATCCTTAAATTATATAAATTTAAATTTTCCTCTAATTCTTCAGCCAAACTTTTTTAAATTATCATATAAAGAGTTATTCTCTCTATATCTAGAAGATCCTATAGATCATGATCTCAGAATACTCATGCAGATTCACAAGAGAGGTGATTTAAAATGAATACACAGGATAGAGCACCTGATGATAAAATAAAGTTGAATAAAGTAGGAATAACAGATTTAAAAACACTAATAAAAATAAAGAGAAGTGAAAAAGAGTACTGGCACACACCAAAGATCTCTATATTTATAGATCTCCCCGAAAATAAAAAAGGGATCCATATGTCAAGGCTCATCGAATGTATTACAGAGTCTTTGGAGGAAGAGATAGAAGAAGAACATTATTCTCTTGAGAATTTAGGTAAAAATATTCTGAAAAAGGTAAGATCTAAGCATTCTTATCAGAAAGGAGAAATTTCTTTCGTCTCGGAGCTTCCGATAATGAAAAAAACTCCAAAATCTAAAAAAAGAACTGTTGAAGTCCATGAAATATTTGTAAAGGTAATTCATGACGGAATGTGGAAAAAAGTATTGAGAGTCGAGGTAATCGGAAATACATTATGCCCCCATGCCCTGGAATTCTCTGGAAAGACGCATATACAGAGAGCAAAAGGGACATTAGAAATAGAGTGCGAGTTTGAAAAAGATATAACACTTGAGGAAATGATAGATATCGTGGAAGAAAGCTTCTCTTCTAAGGTTTATACTCTCCTGAAGAGCGAGGATGAGGCTCATGTTATTGAAACTATGCATAAGAATCCGAGATTTGTGGAAGATGTTACAAGAAGAATCTTAGAGAGATCAAAAAAATTTGGATGCAGAGCGAGGGCTGAGTGCATAAGTTACGAATCTATTCACAGGCACAATGTTTACTCAGAGGGAGAGATATGAAGGCTGTAGTTTTAATGTCAGGAGGATTGGACTCATGCGTTTGTGCGGGGATAGCTAAAAATAGGGGATACGATTTAAATATCCTATTTGTGAAATACGGACAAAAAACTGAAAAAAAGGAAGAAAAATGTGTAAGAAAGCTTGCAGATTATTTTAAAGCAGATTTAAAAATTCTCAATCTGGGATTTTTAAAGGATATAGGAGGATCTGCACTGACAGACACGATAGAAATAACGCGAGACGATACAGGGATTCCAAGTACGTACGTTCCATTCAGAAACTCGATCTTTCTTTCCTTGGCAGTAGCGTGGAGCGAGGTCTTGAATGCAAAAACTGTATTCTATGGTGCAAACTCTCTGGATTTCTCGGGGTACCCTGACTGCAGACCTGAATATTTTAAAGCATTTCAGTGTTTGATCGAAAAAGGAACAAAAAAAGGAGATATAAAGTTAATGGTGCCATTGGCA
>DAOVEQ010000083.1 GCA_030668905.1 Thermococci archaeon | reverse complement strand
AAGTACAATTATGAGAATTATAGAAAATGTTATTATTGTAAGCCTTAAAATATCGTTAAGTGTAATTCCAAGAATACTCCCCCATAATATGCTCAAAGCTGTAGAGCTCATTGCTGTTCCTGGAGAAAAGCTCAGGAAAATAAGACCGAGAGAAATTGTCAAAGAAAAAAGTATCCCTATCACAACATTTGTGTCTAACTTTGCCTTTTCTGCTATAGGCCCGAGAATAAAGGCAACAAGTACCGAGAATATTATTGCCATCACCAGTGGATTGAAAGAAAGAAGTAACCCTAATGCAGCACCTGCAAAGGCAGCATGGGACATACAGAATCCTAGGGAAGATAGATTCATCCTGACAACAAAAGACCCAACTAAGGAACATGCTATTCCCGTTAAAAAAGCTCCAAATATGGCAAATAAGATTATTTTTGCAGGTAGAACTATCATTTTATCCTCCTAAAACTTTTTCCTTTGCATCATTAACTATATTTCCATTATCTATCATGACTATCCTTTTACATCTTTCAGGTATTGACGATATATCATGAACGACCATTATAACTGTCATTCCTTTCTCATTTAAAAAAGAGATTTTTTCTGATATATCGGAATGTGAATTTAGGTCTAAATTGGAAAAAGGTTCGTCCAAAAGCAGTATTTCAGGCTCCTTACCCAATGCTCTCGCGATCATTACCTTCTGTAACTGTCCACCAGAAAGCTTTCCTATTGGCTTTTTTTCAAGCTCAGATATTCCAAGAAAACTCAAAGTTTTTTTAACTATTTCATGATCTTTTTCAGACGGAGATTTTAGAACTCCAATTTTCCCAAATCTTCCCATCAAAACTATGTCCTTTACTAAAAATGGAGTTAAACTGTCGCAAGAAAAATCTTGAGGTACATATCCTATGTTTTTTCTTATCTCTGATCCAAATTTTCTTATCTCTTTCCCGAATACAATAACCTCTCCTTTTGACTCCAGCAATCCGTTTATCGTTTCGAGCAATGTGGTTTTTCCAGCACCGTTAGGCCCTATAACAGTTAAGAACTCTCCTTTTTTTATCTCTAACTTTATATTTTTGATTACTGGAGTTCTTTCTCCCTCGTATATTGTCTCAACATTTTTCAGTTTTATCATATTTAAAGAGTTCCCCATCCTTTTTTTCAAACAGTATCTTTGAGTACTTTTCCATATCAGAAAACTTTTCTATATTTTCCAAGATCTCTTTTTTAACTTTGATCACAATTTTACTGTTACCTTTAAAAAAGACGCCGAAAATCTTATCACTCTCGAGAAGATCAATATTCCCCTTTCCGAGTGTGCATCCTGATGCGAACTGGATCCCATCCAATATGCATGATCTCGGTTTTTTCTTTTCCGTATGGATCTCTGCTCTGATCTCAAAGGGATCTGCATTCAACGTATTCTTTGCCAGAACTCCCATCCTCAGACCTAATACTAAATATGGTCCAAGGTGTCCATGGAACTCTGCTGCTCTTTCTAATATAGAGCTCATGGTATCACAAATTTTATAATTGTGCTACTTTATATATCTTTTTGTCCACGAAACCTATAAATAGATCCTTTTCTTTTTCTATTTATGGAAAAAATGGTAAGATTTGGCGTTTCCATACATCCAGAATTACTTAAAAAATTTGATGAACTTATAACTGAAAAGGGGTATGCAAACAGATCAGAGGCAATAAGAGATATAATAAGAGATCATATGATAGAGGAATGGGAAAAAGAAGGGGAAGTTGTGGGGACAATAACCATACTCTACGATCATAATGTAAGAGGAGTAATGGAGAAACTCACAGATTTGCAGCATGAAAATCCTGAGGATGTTGCATCGACTATACACGTACATTTGGATGAAAACAACTGTCTGGAAGTTATAATAGTCAAAGGAGATGCAAAAAGAGTAAAAAAGCTTGCTGATAAATTAATAGCAACTAAAGGAGTAAAACATGGAAAGTTAGTAATAACATCTCCTTTAAACCTATAACCCTAAGAAATAAAGAGTTATTCCTATAACGAGATTAAACAGCTTTATAAGAACTGAATCTTTTACTGTATAAGATAGTAGAGGTAATCCCATATCCATAAGAAACTCATTTCTATGAAGAAATTACAAGTTGTAATTAAAACTCATTTTATAAGTTCTTTCAGCTTTGAAGCAAGTTTCTGGGAGTACTCTTTTCTTTCTTCCTCTGAGATATTGGGATTGATCTCGGATATTATTGTGGGAAGTTCTCTTTCCATTTTTTTAGTAAACTCGTACTGCGATATGAAGTAAACTCCTAAAATCAGATTAATAAAAAGCATTATGAAAAAACTGGTTAAAAAATAGAATATTTCTGAAATTGAAACGTTTACAAAAACACCGTGTGAAACAAAAGATATGATAATAGAATAATAAACTACGGAAAGAAGTACCGCCGTGATCCCTACGATCTTCATCATCTCTCTTTTGGACAACATTGCAATCACTATACACTCTCTAATTTAAATTTATCTATTTTTGATCAGATAACATATATCCTATCTTTCTCACCATAATATCCTGCCTCTTTAAAATAATAAGCTTTGGCAACTAAAGCACATATCAATGCATCTTCTTCGTGCATATTTTTAAAAGTATATTTTTTTAGTTCGTCTTTTAATTTTTTTCTCGATGCATGCGGATACGTTTCTATTACTTTTCCCCTGATCTTTTTTTTAAGATAAATTCCCCTTTTAGTTAGTTTCTGCATACCTTTAAAAGTAAGAGGGAGTATTTTAAACTCTTTTCTTAATTCAAGATCGCATTCTCTGAAATGTTTCACATAAAAGGAAAGAGGGGAATCTATAGCGATTACTTCAGGCTTAAATTTATCTATAAAATTTAGGATTTCGTTATTCGTATGCAATGAATCTAATATTACTTTTTCATTTATAAAAGCCATTCCTGTGATGTTTTTCTCATCTCCTGCAAGATCTATACCGAGGAACATGGTAATATATTATAAAGAAGAATTTCTTAAAGTTTTTTACACAAAGACAGAAAGATTTATATATGCATACATCTGGCATCAGGTAACACTGTAAAACAAACATTGAAAAAGCTGATAGGAAGAGATGTTAACTAAAAGGGGTATTTTTGATGGAAGAACCTGATGTTTTTATTCGGCCAATGCAAGAAAACGAGAAAAAATCTGTCCGGAAAATTATGAATCGGTCTTTCCCTCTTGTACAGCGATGTTTTTTTTCTTTCACTCCCGATGTCTTGGTCGCAGTACTAAACGAAAAAGTGATAGGTGCTATTGTTCTTAAGCGCATCCCCCTTCCCGGAAAGCGTAAAGGGGGGTTGATGTACTGGGGATTTGTCGATCCAGATGTTCGTGGCATGAAAATTGGACTGAAGCTGTACAAAGCTGGAATTGAGTACCTTGAAAACTTAGGATGTGATGAGATACTGGGATGTGTCGAAGGCAACAACACCAGTTCGAGCAACATACTGGCAGCGAATGGATTCTCTATTCTGTCTCCTGGGCAACAGATTCAACGTTACGGGATTGGAATAGTGCCGCTCTGGTTCCGGATCTTTCATTATATTGATATCGGGCATTTTTTGTGGGTTCGTCCTCGTACAGAAAAAACAGGCAGTTCATCCTGGCAATGGTGGGGAAACGTCCTGATAAACATCCTGGTTTTTTCGCTGGCGAGCTGGACTGGATTCCATTTTACCAATCTGCGATTTTATTCTGTTATACCTCTTTTTATTTTATTATTTTTAGGAGTGCGGGCAATTGCGATGCGGATTGCAGCAAAACTTTGTGGGCTTTCCGTCAGGTACCGGGCATGGGAATCGGGTTTTCCTTTGAGTTTTGTGCTTGCTCTGATATCGGGCATATGGTACCCAATTCCAGGATCCGTTTATCCCACTTCTAATCAATGGCGTTATCGTGATCTTACCCATAAACTGGGACCTATAGCTCTAGCCGGAGCTTTTTCGATTCTTTTACTAACATGGGGGTTATCTGCATTTTTCCACTCTTTACCATCTGAAATGGCTTTCATGTCTTATTTCATTGAATTGGCAGGGAAACCTCTACTTATTTTTGATATTATGCTCCCGTTTTTCCCATTTGCTAGCTATGACGGAAGGAGGATATGGGATTGGAACCGAATCATCTGGGTTGTCATGGCCGTGGCAGCTGGAGGAGTCGTCTGGTTTGGTTAGAAGTTCGTTGCCTCACTCCTGAAGAGTTCTAACTTTTTATGTAAGAACCGAAAGCTTTATATATAAGTGTTCTTACATAGTCTCGGTGATACTATGAAAAAAGCACTGGTTTTGATCTTGGTCATGAGTTTGATAGTGCCCATAGAGGCAGCGGATACTTTTAATGTTACAGTTATACCTGATAGACCTTACTACAAATCTGGAGAAACTGCCAGGATAACTGTTATAGTTGCGAATAAGACGCACTATGATCTTGAAAATGTGGAAGTAAGAGTGTTTCCAAAAAAACCATTATCTATTGAGGATAGTGAGTATTCTTTAGGGGATATGGGTCATGACTGGAAGTCTTTTCCAAAAACGGCTATATTTGAGATAGATATAGATGAAGATGCAGATTCTGGGGAATATACAATAAAAGGAAGGATAGAAAGCAATAAATTCTCTCAGGAGTTTGATTTTGAGATCAGAGTGGTCTCTGAAGTGCTCATATCGATAGAAAATGTTGAGTATCCAGAAGACATAAAATCCGGAGACATTTTTGACCTGAGTTTTGATCTTGAAAATATAGGCGGAGCAGAGATCGAATGGATAAGATTGAATCTCATAAGCGAGGTATTCATGCCGAAGGGAGATGATCTAGAAAAGATCTATAAAAACATAGGGCCGAAAGAAACAGCTAAAATAAAATTTTCATTAGAAACTGGTAAAAAAACACCTCCAGGAACTTATCCTCTTACTGTGAATATAACGTATAAAGACGAGTTTGGAAATATTGTTAATGAACAGAAAACTATCGCCGTTAAGATAGAGGAAATGAAAACTGCTGTCATAGATATAACAGATGTAAAAGCAGGAAAACTATCCCCCGGAGAGAGTTTTGAACTCACTCTGAAGTTAAGAAACTCAGGAAGTGGAGAAATAAAATGGATAAAGATTGGAATAGACCCATTAGTTAATTCAATTCCTATTTTAACTCCTAACAACGATGATCTTGAGAAATTGTACAAAGATTTTCAGTCTGACTCCGAGATTACGGTGAGTTTTGATTTAAGCGTGAACGAAGATCTGGACTCTGGAAATTATCCCGTAATACTTAACATTGCATATTTGGATGATCTTGGAAATATAGTGAACGAAAAACATATAATAGGATTGGAGATAAGAGGTGTTCCTCG
>DAOVEQ010000007.1 GCA_030668905.1 Thermococci archaeon | reverse complement strand
ATAAAAATATTGGTGTCGTAGAGTATTTTTCCAAAAGATAGAGCAGATATGATAAAATCATCACCTTTGAGATATTTTTCTTTGAATTCTTTCTCGTTCAGTAAGATTATATTGCAATTCTCAAAATAAGGTATTTCTTTCTTTTCAGCAATTACAAGAAAGTCGATATCACTCTCCCTTTTCTGTTTATTTAAGGCAACAGAACCGACAAGCACAATGCTTTGGGGCTTTATTTCAAAAATTATTTTGTGAATAATATTAAATACACTATTTTTCATATTTTTATCCAAAGAACTTAAATATTCGGCATCAAATAAGAGTTTTAATCTTTTACAGAATAGTTGAGAAAAATCTAACTTGTATCGTTTCTCAGATTTTTTTAAAATTTCAAATTGTTCAAACTTGCTCATTATCTTGTATATCCAATTTCTTGAAATTTTTATTTTCTTGCTTATCTCGGCTATTGAAAAATACTCAAAAGGATTGTTACAAAAGTTTCTCAATACTTTTATTTCAGATTTTTCCTCTATTATCATTTTAAAATACCTCTCTCTCTCAAAAACATTTCTACTTCCTTTTTCAATTCTTGAGTATCTTTCAAAAAGTATAGAACATCGTCTATTACATAGTCTTTAGGGATGGAAGTATATGGATGAAATCCTGCTACTATTCTATACTTAGAGAGTCTTTCAAATGTCTTAGAATAATCATTCTTAAGTGATCCTGTAACAAAATACTCTTTAAGTGTACGAGTTTTAGTCTTATGATCCTTTAGATAAAACCCATTTTTTGCAAATTTTATATTGTTTACAATGTTTTCTGCAGCAAGCCATATAAAATAGAGAGCTTCATCTAATTTATTCTCCTCCGTGAATCGTTTTGCTTCTTTTAACTGATTTTCTATCTTTTTCCAGTTTTGTCGTATCTCTTCTTTTTTTACCATTCTACTTCATCCTCTGTTAACTTCATTTAACACTTTGTTAAGTAAAGTTTATAAAGGTATCTTTTCACAAAATGATCGTACTCAACACTTCACGTAAGAATAAAAACCTTTTTATTTTTGTTATCTCAACATCTTTTATGAAAATATGGGCATATAACAGTCTTGATAATATTTTCTTTGTGCATTTCCAGTAAGATCATAAGACTCTATGAAGTGATCTGAAAAAGGTTTATATATTACGCTTCACATTTTCTATTATGTTCAATGCTAAACTTGAGGCAAGATTGTGGAGGGACATTGTGAATACAGTGAGCAGTATAATAGAAGAGGCTCCCTTTGAGGTAAAGGAACAGGGGATATACATGAGAGCAATGGATCCATCGCATATATCGATGCTTGACATTGAGATTCCAAAAGAGATGTTTGATGAGTTTTCTATTGACAAAGAGATATCTCTTGGCATAGATATGGATGAAATGAGAAAGATAATGTATAGAGCTAAACCCAGTGATATCTTGGTCGTGAATGCAGAAGAATCAAGGATACACATGACATTTATTGGAGAATCGAAGAGAAAATTCGGGCTTCCTATTATCGATGTTTTGGACAAGAGATCAAAACTTCCAGAAATTCCGTTTACAGCTACTGTTAAGTTAAACTCAGATATTTTTCAGGATGGAATTAAAGATGCGGCAGTTGTTGCAGATCACATTACGTTCGAAGCAAGAAAAGATAGTTTCCTGATAAAGGCGCAGGGAGATACGAGTGACATTGAGACTGTGAATGAAAAGGATTCGATGATAGAGTATGATGTCAAGGAGATTGCTAAAGCCACATTTAATCTCAGTTACCTCTCGGACATATCTAAATCTATTTACGGTACAATGGTGATAAAACTTGGTTCAGACGTTCCGTTAATGCTCGAATTTGATATAGATAAAGCTAAGGTGAAGTTCATTCTGGCTCCCAGGATTGAAAGAGAATGATAGAGGATATACTGAAAAAAGAAAAAGAAGAAGTAAAATTGCAGAAACTGTCTCCTAATTTTTATTCCGATCTCTTAAATTATATAGAAAATTTGAAGAATAAAATAGAAACGAAGGAAGGTTTTGAAAAAGAAGTTCTTCAGAGAGAGTTACGTGTTATAAAAACTAAATTTTCCGAGCTTCTTGTACTGAGAATGGAGAAGATAGTGAGTCTCAAAGATCAGGACTTTATACCTGAAGAGGAAAAGGTTTTTAAGGAGATTTCCGAGTTAATAAAAAAGTATAAAAAAACATTATTTGCAGAAACTGTACCTAGAACTTTAAAGGTAAGATTGAAAGAGGATCTTCCTGAGATAGTAGGTCCCGATCTAAAGACATACGGGCCTTTTAAGAAGGGTGAAGATGTAGAACTGCCGACAAATGTTGGAATACTGCTCATAAAAAATAGATTAGGTATAAAAGGTGAATAAAATGAAAGTTCCGAAAACAATGAGGATTTATTGTCCATACTGTAAAAAACATACAGAACATACGATCAAGATACAAAAACCACGAAAGAGAGGAGAGTTAAAACAGGGTCAGAGGAGATTTAGAAGAAAATTAAAAGGATACAGAGGATATCCAAGACCAAAACCAAAAGGTGAAAAGTCTACAAGAAGACGGGACATAAGGTATATATGCAGTGTCTGCAAAAAAATGCATACAAAAAGTGGATTTAGAGTAAAAAGTTTTGAGATAGCGTGATAATATGATAGTTAAACCAAGATCCAAATTTATTAAAATAAAGTGTCAGGATTGTGGAAATGAACAGGTAGTTTTTAATAAGCCTGCAACAACAATACGGTGTTTAGTCTGCGGTAAAACTCTGGTAGAGCCAAGAGGCGGTCTGGGGAAATTAAAGGGGAAGGTAGTGGAGGAGCTGGAATAAAATGGATAGATACCCTGAAGAAGGTGAGTTTGTAATAGGCACTGTAACAGAGATACATCCCTACGGCGTCATAGTTAAACTTGATGAATATGACAAAGATGGCATGATCTCCATAAGAGAGATATCTTCCGGATGGGTAAAAAATATAAGAACTCACGTTAAGATGGGGCAGAAAGTTGTCACCAAAGTTCTAAAGGTAGAGCCTTCAAAGAGGCACATAAATCTTTCACTGAGAAGAGTAAGCGAGCAACAGAAAAAGATGACCATCCAGCAGCATAAACAGGAGAAAAAGGGCAGAAAACTTCTGGAGTACTTTGCAGAAAAAAATAATATCCCAATGAAGGATGTCATTGAAAAGATATCGAAACCTTTGAGTCAGGAGTATGAGTACCTGTATGAAGCTTTTGAAAATGCTCTCATAAACGGAAAAAAAGTTTTTGAAGGAAAGATACCGGAGGAATATATAGAGGATCTTTATGATCTTATACTTTCTACCTTCGAACTCCAAAAGGTGGAGGTGAGAGCTAATCTTACAATAGAATGTTATGAATCCAGGGGTGTGGAAGTAATAAAAGATGCTTTAGAAACTGAGAATTCTGAGATAGAGGTGAGGCTTTTGGGGTCTCCAAAATACTCTGTGAAGATAACAAGTTCCGATTATAAAACAGCAGAAGCTATTCTTACTGAGTATTCAGATAAAGTTTCAAAATTTATGCACGATCACGATGGAAAGGTAGAATTTGTAAGGATTAAAAAGTGAAAAAATGAAGATAAGAAAATGTTTTTCGTGTGGAACGTATACATTTAAGCTGGAATGTCCAAAATGTCATTCACAAACATACTACCCCAAACCCCCAAAATTTTCCTTGGAGGATAAGTATGGTAAATACAGAAGAAAACTAAAATTGGTGAAAAGAAATGAAGACTGAAATCATTGAACTTGAGAAAATAAGTTTGAAAAATCCAATTTTAGTAGAAGGACTGCCAGGCATAGGGCTTATAGGAAAGATAGCTGTGGAATATCTTATATCTGAATTAAAAACAAAAAAATTTGCCGATTTATACTCTCCATATTTTCCACATCAGGCAATTATAGAAAAAGATTCCAGCCTCAGACTCGTAAGAGATGAATTTTATCACTGTAAAGGGGAAAAAGATCTTATAATCTTAACAGGCGATACTCAAGTTCATCCTACAGACTCGTATGGGCATTATGAAGTTGTTCAAAAAATACTCGATTTTTCAGAAAAACATGATGTAAAGGAGATCTATACCTTAGGAGGATATTCATCAGGGGGTAAAGAAGTTAAAGAGCCAAGAGTTTTGGCTTCTGGAACAGACCAGGAAATAATCAAGAGGGTTTCCAATATTGATCCCAAATTAATATTCAGAGAAGACATAGGCGCTGCAATTGTTGGTGCTTCCGGACTTCTTCTTGCGATAGGAAGATTGAGAGATTTCAAAGGTTTATGTCTTCTGGGTGAGTCTTCAGGTTTTGTAATCGATCCAAAAGCTGCCAAGTCAGTACTTCATTGCTTGAACAAGATTCTGGGCATTGATATAAGTCTGGAAGGTTTGGAAAAGAAGATAAAAGAAAATGAAGAACTGATAAAGAAACTCCAGAAATTCCAGGAAAAAACGATAAAAGAAGAGATGCTCGAAGAAAAAAGTAGGGGGATGGAGTATATAAGATGAAGATTGCAGTGGATTTTCATTTACATTCAAAGTATTCTGGCGCAACCTCAGGTAAAATGGAGATTCCTGTGATTTCCAGGGAGGCAGAACTGAAAGGTCTAGATGTTGTAGGTGCAGCAGATGTTTTTCATCCCATATGGCTTTCTCATCTAAAAAAAACTTTGAAAGAAGTAGAGGAAGGAACTTTTGAGGCGGGAGGGGTGAGATTTATCATTACTGTGGAGGTGGAAGACAACAGAAGGGTTCATCATCTTATTATCCTCCCTTCTTTTTCAAAGGTGAAAGAACTTTATGAAGAGTTTAAAAAATATTCAAGTGATATCGATAAAGATGGGAGATGTCATTTAAATCTCGGAGGAAACGAGATCGTAGAAAGAGTGAAATCTGCGGAAGGTATTATAGGGCCTGCGCATGCTTTTACTCCATGGACTTCAATATACGCGGAGTATGATTCTTTAAAAGATTGCTATAAAGAATATTTTGGTAAAATAGATTTCCTGGAATTGGGATTATCTGCAGACACGAATTTAGCTGACTATATATCAGAATTAAAGGGTTTAACATTTATGAGCAACAGCGATGCTCATTCTCCATGGCCTCACAGGCTTGGAAGAGAGTTTAATATTTTGGGTGTGGAGGAAAAAACGTACCCCGAGATAGTTAAAGCAATAAAAAGAGAAAATGGAAGAAATTTTGTTATGAATGTCGGTCTCGATCCGAGGCTTGGGAAATACCACAAAACTGCATGTATAAAATGTTTCAAGATATACTCTTTGGAAGAAGCGATAAATAGAAAATGGAGATGTAGCTGTGGGAGGAGGATAAAAAAAGGTGTATATGACAGGATCATGGAGTTAAAAGATAAGGAAAATAATCACCCTGATCATAGACCCCCATATATGAGAATAGCTCCTCTGGCAGAGATAATAGCATTGAAAAAAGGATGCAAAGTTTTTACTAGGGGAAATACCACAATCTATGAAAAATTCTTGCTAAAATTCAAGAATGAAATAGATGTTCTGGTGAATGCGGATTATAAAGAGCTTGAAGAGATAGATAAAGAGATCGCTGATTTTATCCTAAGTTATAGAGAAGGAAAAATAGGTATAACTCCCGGAGGCGGAGGTCGCTATGGCAGTTTGAATATAATGACCCGCGGTCTCGATGACTGGATCATCTAGCTGCCGAGAATATCTTTATTATATCTCTGTTCTGAAGCTTGTAATCTTCAGCTATCCGCATCTTTGTCCTTGCATTTACAGCATAGATAAAATTTTTTCCTATATCTGTGTGGATCTCATAAGCAAGATCATGAGGAGTAGAACTTTTTTTCATAAGATAGGCATCAGGAAGGACATTCCCTTTCTTATCCTTGAAATGGTTTTCATCTTCTACAGGATAGACTACTATTCTTTCCAGAACATCGAAAATTGCATAGTTCAAGCACTGAACTACCCCTGTATTTCCATACTCATTCAGAACATTTTTTATTATCCCAAGAGCGTGTTTCTGTTTTTCTGTCATTTCCTCCGATTTTATTTCAAAATCCTCAGAGCCAGGTACATAATCTACAAAGTCTTTCGCCTTTCTAAGAATGAGTTCAGCTTCTGCACTCGTAGGAATTATCTTATATCCAACTTCTTTAAGTCTTTCAAGATTTTCCTTCGGAGCCACATCCATCTTGTTTGCCGCTATGACTATGGGCTTTGTTACTCTTCTTAAAACAGTGGAGAACTTCTTTAACTCCTCATCTTTCCATGTATCAGGTTTCTCTGTGTCCAGATTGCACTCTCTCAAGGCTAGATAGAGATCTTCTTCCTTTATTTCCAACCCTGAAAAATGTTCTGCCACTACTTTTATGAATTCTTCGTGCTGGAGATGTATCCTCTTTGAAAACTTCTTCCAGTTTTTATGAAGGATGTTAAAAAACCATGAGTCTATCTCATTTTCAAGGAATCTTACATCTTCTACGGGATCATGCGTTCCGATTTTACATGACTTGCCTTCTTCATCGGTAGTTCCAGCAGCGTCCACAACGTGTATAAGAGCCTTGGCTCTACTTATATCATCTAAGAACTTATTTCCAAGTCCCCTCCCCTCAGAGGCTCCGGGAACTAATCCCGCAACGTCTATGATCTTCACAGGGATCAGTCTGATGCCGTCAATGCATTTAGAGTTCTGGGGATTGCAGGTAATATTTAACTCTTTGCAGGGGCACTGGGATGTAACATATGCTACCCCTATGTTCGAATCTATTGTTGTAAATGGGTAACTTGCGATCTCCGCATGTCCCAGGGTGCATGCGTTAAAAAAAGTGGATTTCCCCACATTCGGCTTTCCTACTATACCTACTTCCATATTTTTTATCTATTCTTGATTAATAAAAAGTTTTCTGAGGTTAATAAAAACCTTTAAATTTTGCAGAATCAATGAACTGTGATGTTAGGCGAACTCCTCACGATACTATCTGCAATGATATGGGCATTTTCATCTGTTTTTTATAAAGCAGGTTTAAAAGAAATGAAGCCTACTACCGTAAACACGATCCGTCCGATAGTAGCCTTATTTTTTCTTTTCGGAGTTCTGATGATTACTGGTAATTTTGAAGAAATTTTTGAACTTACTGCAAGGGATCTTCTATATATCATCCTGGCCACACTTTTTGGACTTGTAATAGGTGATCTTCTTTACATGTTCAGTTTGAGAGCTGTAGGAATTGCCAGAGCTTATCCAATATCTAATACGTATCCTATTTTTACTATATTTCTGGCAACTCTGTTTATAGGAGAAATAGTAAGTTTCAAAGTAATTTTTGGATCTATACTGATAATAGCAGCGATCTTTTTAATTTCTGAAAAGAGTTTTGATCTCGATATAAAAAGAGGAGTATTATTTGCTCTAGGCGCATCTTTCTTCTGGGGAGCTTCTATGACTGCCATGAAACTCGCAATGAGCAGTGTAAGCCCTTTAGTCTTTTCAACTGTAAGAATGGGAATATTTGCTTTTTTCCTTCTTATTTATACCATGAAATATGAAAAAATTGAGTTTCTGAAGGTGAATAAAAGCTGGATTCTAGTTGCTATTGGAGGGATTTTGGATCTTGGAGTTGGAATCTTATTATTTTTGGAGGCTTTGAAGTATATAGATGTTTCAAGAGCAGCTCCTTTAAACGGAACAGCACCAATCTTTGCAATAATATTGGCCCTTATTCTCACGAATGAGAAGATAAGCATGAGGATAATTCTAGGAGTGATTTTATCTTTTCTGGGGGTCTTGATTATTTTATGATCTTGATAAAAAAGGATAAAAATAGGAGATATATAGAAAAGTTTTTTAAATAGCTTAACAATAGAGATTAAAAGGAAATAATTATTGAGGGATATAATGGCAACAAGTAAGGACATTGAGATTGAAATTGCCAAGTTGAGACAGCAGCTCGATGATATGGCAAGTTCAATGAGGTATGGCGGAGGTAGTAGAGACCTGATTGAGCGACTTGATAAACTGATAGAGGTTTTGAGTACCGCCGCTATAGAGGAAGAGGAAAAAGGAACTAACAAACTTGATAAATTGATAGAAGCACTAACTGAAGAGAGAGAGGATGAGACAGATATAGCAATGCAGGAAGTTGCCAGAAGTCTTACTGGGGTCGCGGAGATGATGAAGGAGAATACAGAGCTTTTAAGAGAGACTGTCAAAAAACTGGAAACTCTGCAAACTGGTCTTAAAAAAGAAAAAATAAGTTTAGAAAGACCTTTGAAAAAAATAAAAGAGCCCATACCTGAAGAAATACCTGAAGAATTTACTGAAGAAACACTGCCAGAAATGGATATCACAAGAAAAATAAGAGGTGTAGATCTCCTGGGAGAAAAAATAAAAAAAGAAGAGATCCCTGAAGAAACATCACTGGAAGATATCCTGACCGAAGCTGAAGAGCTTGGAATTGATACAGGTTTTATAAAAGAGAAGAGAAAGGTTGGAGGCAGTGTATTACCTTATGTTCTGGGAATAATCTGGCTTTTCCTGGGTGTACTAAAGTTTTTGTCACCTCTGGAAATATCTTTCTTAGCGTCAATCAATGACTTCCTGATGGCAGATACTGTTGGGATGCTTTTCAGTATATTCCTTATAGTTACTGGAATACCAATGATAGTTATAGGAATGCAGGGTAGCTCGAAGAGAAAAACAAAGATCTTCAATATATTGTCTTATGTAGTAGGGGCACTGTGGATATTTACAGGTGTAATTTTCCTGATGTTCATAATGCAGGGAAAAGTGTTAGAAGGAGTCATAATGTTACCAGTAGCAGGGATAATGCTTGCCTCGGGAATGTTGAGTCTCTTCATAGGTATATCCATGTCGCAGAAAAAATTCAATATTTAGGCTTCTTCGATAACTTCAAACTTTTTTCCTTCATACCTTGTGGTATCCTGAAGTTCTACCGCAACTATCCTGGAGATTCCATCTTTCATAGAGACACCAAAAAGCCTATCCGCGGAAGCCATCATCGCATCCCTGAGAGTTATAATTATAAACTGAGAGTCTTTTGAAGCTCTTTTTATCATTTCTGCTACTTTTCTTACATTCTCATCGTCTAAATGTGCGTCTATCTCATCAAATAGATAAAATGGAGCTGTTTTGTACCTCTGGATGGCAAAAACGAAAGCTAAAGCTGTTAACGCTTTTTCCCCTCCCGACATTGCAGCTGCTCTTTTTATTTCTTTACCCCGAGGTTTTGCCGCGACATCTATCCCTCCATCAAAAGGTTCCATCTCATTTTCCAAAAGAAGATCACCCTCTCCCCCAGAGAGTTCAAAAAAGATACTGGAAAAGTTTTCTGCTATCTTGTCAAATGTATCCATGAAAACCTCCTTCTTTCTATTTTCCACTTTGTCTATAAACTTCAAGACAGCTTCCTTTTCTTTTAATATCTTTTCATACTTTGTTTTTAGAGTGAGATACCTTTCCTCGGTAGTTTCGTATTCTTCTATGGCCATCATATTTATAGGCTCCAGGCTCTCTTTCTCCCGTTCCATCCTCTTTATTCTAAAATCTATTCCCTTAATATCGTTTATTATCTCAGTTTTTTCATAAAACTCTGTTTCTTCTGAAATTTCCTCTATCTCATTTTTAAGATCCTGCTTTTTTTGTTCCAATAAGCTTATTTTAGTCTGCAAATTCATTATGTTTTTCTCACATTCTTCTTTTTCTTTTCTTATGCCATTTATCTTTTCTTTATTTTCTGATTTTCTGTTTTTTATCTCTCCTAACTCTTCTATCTTTGATTTTACATTATTTTTAATCCTGTCAAGATCGTCCCGAACTTCTTTCAAAGATACTCCGTATTCTTCTATCTTCAACTCTATTTTTTTAGAATAATCAGTATTTTCCTCTATTTTTTCCAAAATTTTTGAGTAATTTGGATTCAAAACTTCTACTGTCGATTTTTTAGAAACATAATCTTTATCCATTCTCTGATACTCCGATTCCATAGTTTTAAGCTCTTCTTTAAGTTCATCCAGCTTTTTTATATCTTTTCCCGATTTTTCCATCAACTCTGAATGCAGCGATTCTTTTTTACTCTCAAGATCTTTCAATAACCCTTCCACTTCCAAAAATTCCTTATTTACTATAGAAATTTTAGATTCGATTTCTTTTAAGATCGCATCATCCGAGTTTATCTTACTCTCCAGCTCTGAGATTTCTGATTCCTTTACACCCTTCTCAAGAATCTTTTTGAGAGTTTCTATCTTAGTTTCTGTTCCTATTTTATCTCTTACAGAAACCTGCAGTTCTTTCTCAAGGCTTCTTAATTTTTCTTCAAGTGTGTACTTCTCCGAGTTTAATTTTTTTATCTCATTTTCTATAGATACCAATTTCTCTTCTTCTTCCTTATCTAAAAATCCCCCCTTCGGTTTATAGAATCCGCCGGTTATTATACCTGTCCTTTCAATAAGATCTCCATCCAGAGTAACTCTTCTGAAAGACTCAAAGTTCCTGGCAATATCTATATCCCTTATGATTATAGTATCTCCAAATACGTACTCAAAAACAGCTCTTAACTCCTCATCAAACTCTACAAGATTTATAGCATAATCTACAAATCCTCCTTTCTTTTCTACATCTTTCATGCTTTTCGTTTTGATCTTGTTTAAAGGTATGAAGGTAGCTCTTCCTATTTTTTGTCTTTTGAGATATTTTACGCACTCCTCAGCTGTATCGTCTGTATTTACAACTATGTAATTGAGTCTTCTTCCTCCAGCTACTTCCAGAGCAATACCATACTCTTTTTTCACCTTTCCAAGATCCTTTACTCTTCCATAGATCCCTTTTATACCCGATTTTACAATTTTCTTAAAAGGTTTGTCCCTCTCCAGATCAAAAGATTTCTTTGCTTTTAGAACAGATCTTACTCTTAAAAACTCCTCTTTTTTCTTCCATAACTCTCCATCTATAACATGTATTCTATTTTCTATTTTCTCTATTTCCGATTCATATTTTGATATACTTTTTTCCAGATCAACTAAGTTAGATTCATAATTTTCAAGATCAGATTTATTCTTGGCATATCCCAATTTTTTTTCCACATAAATCTTTTTATTTTGTGTCAATCTCTCACTTAAGAATGATCTTTTGTTTTCTAAAGCACTGAGTTCATTTTTATTTTTGTAAAAAGTTTCCTTTTTGAGTTCTAACTCTTCAATAAGCTTATCATAATCTCTTTTCAAAAAATCTGTCTTTTCTTCAATCTTTTTTTCTAATTTCGTTGTTTCTTTTTTAAGAAACTCTATTTTTTCTTGCAGAGATAGTTTTTCTTTTTCAATATTCTCTAAATCTTCGTTAATTTTATTTATATCGTTTAAAGTATTCTCTTTCTCTTTCTTCAAACTCTCTGTCTCTGATTTGTTTTTTTCAAAATTTTCTTCTCCATGTTTTATGTTTTGTTCCAATTTAGAAAATTTTCTTTTCAAATCTTCGTTTCCCCTATTAATTTCTAGATATTCTGAATTTTTTTTCTCCAATTCTCCTTCTAATCCTTCTAACTCTCTTTCACAATTTTCAATAGATTCAACATAAGATCTAAGTTCCGAACTCATTTTTTCAGTTTCTTTTTTACATTCAATAATATTATTCGCTATGCATCCCAGATCTTTGTTATATTTTTCTAATTTGCTGTGAAGAAAGATACCCTTGAGTTTCTGGATCTCAGATTTAAGAAAGTTATACCTCAGGGCATCATTTTTTTCATTTTCAAGCCTGTCCATCTGTTTTCTTACTTCATCTATGATCAAGCTTACTCTTGCTAAATTTTCTTCCGTTCTTTCTAACTCCCTCAATCCCCTCTCTTTTTTCTCTTCAAACTCTGCAATCCCCGAGATCTCCTCTATTATTTCTCTCCTCTCGATGGAGGTCATATTTATGAAATTCATTATCTCTCCCTGGTGGACTATATTATATCCATCGGGAGTAACACCTACTTCTGATAATAGATCTAAAACATAACTTCTCGTTTCTTTCTTTTTGTTGACTTTATAGATGCTTCTGCCGTCTTTAAAAACTATTCTCGTAATTACAGCTTCATTTCTATCTATCGGAAATTTTTTATCTGAGTTATCAAAATAAAGTGATATTTCGGCATATTTGGTATTCTTACCAGTGTATATAAGATCTGAAAAAACTTCAGCCCTCATCGACTTGGCAGAAAGTCTTCCTAGAACAAATAATAGGGCATCAGCCATGTTGCTCTTTCCCGATCCATTCGGACCAATAATACAGGTGAAACCTTCGGATAGAGGCACAGTTACCTTGGCATCCCCATATGATTTAAAACCTTTCATCTCTATTTTCTTTATATAAACCATACAAAAATAAATATGAATCGGGCTTTATATAAATTACTCTTTGGGAGGTAGTATTTAATGTATAAGGAAAAATAAAAGCATAAGGAGCATTAACATAACTATTTATAAAAAAATATGCCTAGAAATGTAGAAAAGAGGTGAAAAGATGAAAAAAATCGTTCATTTCTCTCTATCGATTGCCAGGAAGTACTCATAATATTTTCTCTCACGAATAGTAAGATTTAAAAGTTAAGAGTACAAAAAATAACTGTGCCTCGGTGGCTCAGCTTGGAAGAGCGACTGACTTGTAATCAGTAGGTCGAGGGTTCAAATCCCTCTCGGGGCTTATTTTTAGATAATTTTTCTAAGTTTTTATTTAATTGTTCCATCCTCCCACGTGTCCTATTTATAATGGTAAATAAAAACACATATATGGTGGAATCATGGAACGAGAACTGAAACGGAGAAGATGGATCGTACATAAGAAGATCCAGGGAGGGAATGAGAAAGACATTGCTGCAGCTTTGAGAATAAGTGTATGGACTGTAAGACGTTGGTGGAGAGTGTATCGAGAAGAAGGATGGAGTGGACTTGAAATAAAGTCAAGAAAACCCAGAATCAGTCATAAAAACACCACAAAAGATTATAGATAAGATTATCAAGCTTAGAAAAGAAAGGAACTGGGGGCTTAATAAAATAGAAGTGTATCTAAAAATAAACAAAATAAGGTACATCCAGTAGAACACAACACAATCTACAATGCTAGGCTAAACAATGCTTTAGAGAGGAAAAGAAGAACTTGGGCAAAAAAGATTCGAAAGGAAACATTCTAACTCCCTTTGACAATAAAGACGCATAAGGAATGCATAGTTCTCTATCGATGGAAATTGGAGAATGTTCCAAGGAAGCGGTATAAGAAAGGATAGGCCATGAAATATATTAGGATCGTTTTGGAGTGGTGGGAATGGTTTTAAATCCTATGTAAAAAATTTCCGTACTCAACATTTTCGTGACAGCACCGAAACATTTTTAAAGTTTCTTAAAAAATGTAAATTCATGACTGAAAGAAGTGATTCATTTCCATGTTAAAAACTGTTCTTTAAAAATTTCTCTTAACTTTAATTATATTACAGAAAAGATTTCTAGGAGGGTAATTTATGGCAGAGGATGAAGGAATTACAATAAAAAAATCTGAAAACTTTTCAGAATGGTACAATCAAGTGATTTTAAAAGCAGAACTAGCGGACTTCTCGCCTGTAAAGGGATGCATGGTTATAAGACCGTATGGTTATGCGATCTGGGAGAACATCCAGGGATTTTTAGACAGAAGAATAAAAGAAACAGGGCATGAAAACGCATATTTTCCGCTTTTTATACCTGAGACCTTCTTTAAAAAAGAGGCAGAACATGTTGAAGGATTTTCTCCTGAAGTAGCTTGGGTAACGCACGGAGGGAACACGAAATTGAACGAAAAACTGGCGATAAGGCCAACTTCTGAGACCATAATAAACTACATGTATTCGCAGTGGATAAGGAGTTACAGAGATCTTCCTCTCCTCATAAATCAATGGGCAAATATCGTAAGATGGGAGACGAAGATGACAAAACTCTTCATGAGAACTAGAGAATTTTTGTGGCAGGAAGGGCATACTTGTCACAGAACGAAAGAAGAAGCAGATGAAGAGGTTCTGAAAATGCTGGATATATACAGAGAAGTTTATGAGGATTTACTGGCTATTCCCGTGATACCCGGATACAAAACTGAAAAAGAGAAGTTTGCGGGAGCATTGTATACTACAACTGTAGAGGCTCTGATGCCAGATGGTAGAGCGATACAGGGAGGTACATCACACAATCTCGGTCAAAAATTTGCAAAAGTCTTTGATATAACGTATATAGACAAAGACGAGAAAAAAAAATACGTATGGCAGACTTCCTGGGGATTAACTACCCGAAGCGTTGCTGCTTTGGTAATGACACATGGAGATGACAAAGGACTTGTTCTCCCTCCAAATGTAGCACCAATAAAGGTAGTTATAATACCTATAATCTTTGAGAAGGATAGAAAAATTGTCTTGGAAAAAGCTAATGAGATAAAAAATACCATAAAGAAAAAATATTCAGTTACTCTGGACGATAGAGAAGGATATACAGCTGGATACAAGTTTAATCATTGGGAACTAAAAGGCGTACCTATAAGGATAGAAATAGGTCCAAAAGATATTCAGAAAGAACAAGTTATTCTCGTAAGAAGAGATACAGGAGAAAAGAAGGCAATAAAATCTGAAAAGCTCTTGGAGGAGATAGAAAATACCCTGAATTCCATTCAGAAAAATCTGTATGAAAAAGCCAAAAAACTCCTTGAAGAGAATATTGTAGAGGTGGATTCATACGAGGATTTGAAAAAAGCCATAGAAGAGAAAAAAATGATTAAATTGAGGTTCTGCTGCTCTATAGAGTGTGAAGAAAAGATCAAAGAGGATACGGGTGCTACATCTTCGTGTATTCCTTTCAAGAATTTTGGAGAGGGGAAATGCGTAGTGTGCGGTAAAGAGACGGATAAATCTATTTATTTTGCTAAACACTACTAAATCTATTCTTTTTTTATAATTAACTACTAATTTTTAATTTTAGCTCCATTGTTGATCTTTAAGCCTGGGAAAAAATTAATATAGAAGTTACAGATTATTAACTACACAGCTAAAAA
>DAOVEQ010000221.1 GCA_030668905.1 Thermococci archaeon | reverse complement strand
GACTGTTTGTAATAGTTGCAGGGAATGTATACGGCGTTATACTTTGTTCCGTTCCTACAAAACCGAAGAGTTCATAGAGTATGGGGATAAAAATTACGAATATACCGAGAATTATGTTTTTTCTATCCCCTACAAAATTTACATATGCTTTTTTTATACCGCTCCCGGTACCCATGCAGAAACCTCAAATGAAGTCAAAGACTCTTTAGATAGTCTTCGTACTGTTTTTTATCCATCAGATCTTTTATCTCTCCCTTGTTAGAAAGTTCTATCTTTACTATCCATGCACCATAAGGAGTTTCATTTATTTTTTCAGGTTTATCTCCCAGTTCTGTGTTTATCTCGATAATCTTTCCAGATACGGGAGAATATACCTCAGAGACTGCTTTTACGGACTCTATCTCACACATCTCCTCACTTTTTTTAAGCCCCTTCCCCTTTTCTGGAAGATCTATATACGCTATATCTCCCATCTCTTCCTGTGCATAATCGGTAATCCCGACTATCCCTGTATTTCCTTCTACCTTCAGCCATTCATGCTTTTTCGTATAGTAAAGACCTTCTTTAACTACCATTAAATCACCTCTCTAAAAGCTCCATATTTTTTGGGATCGTAAAAAGGAGGTTTCACGATCTCTCCTTCTTTTTGTTTTCCTCTTATCTCTATATAAATTTTATCTCCAATATTTAAATTAACATCCACAAAACATAACCCTATCCCGTCGCCATTCATCGACTGTGTTCCGCTGGTTACCTCGCCGATTATTTTTTCGTTAACAAAGATCTTGCATCCCTCTCTCGGTATTCCCCTTTCTGTGAGCCTGAAATGCATTATCTTTTTTTGAAGTTTTTGATTTTTTAGAGCCTTTTTCCCTATAAAATCTTTGTCAAAAGATAAAGCAAAGTCCAGCCCAGCTTCTAACGGTGTTACGCTGTCTATATCTGTACTCAGTAACTGTTTTTCCTTCGTATCTTCTCCGTATAGTGTATATCCTGCCTCTATTCTCAGGGTATCTCTTGCTCCGAGACCGCACGGCTTTATCCCATACTTTTTACCTTTTTCTAATATTTCCTCCCATACGTCCCTGCAATACTTCAAATCAGCTTCAAAGAAAAGTTCGAATCCGTTTTCACCTGTGTATCCTGATTTGGAGACAATTAT
>DAOVEQ010000043.1 GCA_030668905.1 Thermococci archaeon | reverse complement strand
GCCTTTTGATGATACTATTCCTACACTCATAGAACTTGTAAAAAGAAAAAAGAAACTTGGGATAGTAACGAATGGCGTTTCTGTAAAGCAGTGGGAAAAAATTTTGAGGCTAGGGTTGGAACATTTTTTTGAGTTTGTGATCATATCTTCTGAAGCGAAGTATGAAAAACCGTCACCAAAAATATACGAAATTGCACTGGAGAGATTAGATTTACCGCCTGAGGAAGTCCTGATGGTGGACAATAAACTAGAAGATTTAAAAGGTGCGAAGGATGTAGGGATGAAGACCGTATTGATAACAAGAATAAAAGATGCGGAGTATACGCCAAAAATAAAAAAATTAAGTGAAATTCTGAATTTTGTGGATTAATCGCCGCATAAATTTTTATAAATCTTACAAAATACCTTATCTTTTCTGATGTCTTTGCAGAGATTGCAGAGAGAATCAGAATACTTTTCATTACTTAAAACTATTTCAGCCATCTCTCTTAATTTTTCTCTAATCTCTGGAATCTGTTCTAAAATAATTTTGTTTTTACCTCTTGTTTCTTGTATATATTGATTTACAGAAGCCTGTGTTATCCCCATCTTCTCAGCTATCTCTGTTTGTGTGAGACCGTATTCACTATAAAGGATAAAAACCACTGCAGACCTTATTGAAGGCAGGATCTCTTTTGCTATAACCTCGCACGGAAGCTTCATATAACAATGTTATATATTAGAAAGGTTAATAAAGGTTTCTTTTGAGATGGAGGTATGTTCAAAGATAAAATATTAGAACTGAAAAAAACAGGAGATTTTGTAATTCTCGCTCATAATTATCAGATTCCAGAGATCCAGGATGTAGCAGACTTTAAAGGGGATTCCCTGGAACTATGTAGGATTTCTCAGGATGTAGATGCCAAATATATTGTTTTTTGTGGTGTAAATTTCATGGCAGAGACTGCTGCTATTCTGAAACCCAATAAAACAGTTCTTATTCCTGACGATACCTCTAAATGTCCATTGGCTGGAATGCTTCCAGCTGAAAGGATAAAAGAAGCAAGGAAAAAGTATCCTGAGGCTGCCGTAGTCGTTTATGTCAATACTCTGGCAGAAGCGAAGGCAGAAGCAGATATTACCTGTACCTCAGCCAATCCTATTAAAGTCGTTAATTCTCTTGAGGAAGATACGGTGCTCTTCGGACCTGATAAAAACCTTGCATGGTACACCCAGAAACATACAGATAAAAAGATAATACCTCTACCAGAGTTCGGGCACTGCAGAGTTCACGAGTTCATGATCACCAAGGAAGATATACTGAAACTTAAAAAAGAACATCCCGATGCTTCAGTTTTAGTTCATCCAGAATGTACACCAGAGGTACAAACGTTGGCTGATTATGTCTGCTCAACATCTCAGATGATAAAAAAGGCCACCCTTGATGAAAAGGAGTTTATCATAGGAACGGAAAAAGAGATGTGCTACAGATTGAAAAAAGAGTTCCCTGAAAAAGAGTTTTATGGTATTGAAAATGCTGTATGCACAAATATGAAAAAGCATACCCTTCCAAAACTCTATAATGTAATGAAAAAGAAAGATAAAGTCGTTAAAGTAGATCCCGATATAGCTAAAAGAGCAAGAAAAGCTATAGAAAGGATGATGGAGTTAGGATAGTCTTTTTCTTCTTATATAATATATCAGAGGATTGTTTATTCCTTTGTATCCCACTATCTTATTTCTTATGAGGATATCAAGCTGTTTTTCGATCTCTTTTTCGGAAATATTCAAGTGAGAACTCACCTTTTCTGTGGTATCATATTTTTCCAATGCTTCTAGGATTTTTTCCCCCAGGCTTTTTTTATCTCTTTTTTCTGATGCTTTTATAAGATTAGATGCCTTCTCTTTGTCAATAATCTGATAGAATTTTTTTCTGCAGAAGTCATCATGATGACATAGAGAAGGAGCGTTTTCTCGTATTTTAGAACAATTAGGAGGTAGGTACCATTTTGACCTTCCAAAGTCTTTTATATTTGGAGATGAAGTAAGTCCAAATCCTAAGTGATAAAACACGTTCTCATTTTCTATAGGTTGATCCTTGAAAAGAGGAGGATCGCATCTGCCCCCGGCTTCAAGAATCATTGGGACTATCTCTTTTAGGATAACTTCGATCTCTTTTTCCTGAAGCTCTACATTGAAATTCCTGTCAAAGATTTTTGTAGATGGAAAAATTCTCGCATAGGATAAAAAAGAAGTCAGAAGAACAGTTATGGCATAGTTTCGTGTCCCTGCAGTAACGCCGTTAAAAGATGTATTGATACATGGAGGAAATTTATTTGAAGAAAGCTTTTCTGTGGTTTTTATAGGTGCAGAGTAAAACTTTATAGAATTTAAAATCTTTTTATGAAGAGGGTGGTCTGCCTTTATTATAGCTTCTGAGATACTATTTAAATATCTATATGTTTTTTTACCCAAAACCTCAACGTATATCTTCGCAAGTTCATATTTGGAAACATGAACCTTTCCTTTGAGAATATACTCTGAGATCGGATCGATCGCGTCATAGATTTCATACCATTTCAGCATAAACTCTGCCGGAGCGTTTTTCAAAGATTTGAACCTGTACGTATCCTCTCCTCTGAGATCTGAAGGCTCTATACTCATGAGCTCTTTCATATCCGTTATATCCGGATTGATCTCCAGTCTCTTCTGTATCGTTTGTTTCAAAATGTTTAAAGCATGGAAACTCTTTTGAGAATTTGGAGATAATGCCAGACCCTGGCATAACAAGAAGAAAGAGATAATATCGTCTTTTTCCTCGAGGTTTATGTAATAATCTGGATTCTTTTTGAATTTCATCACTCTATTTATAGATAACTCAACGATCTCTTTCGGTATTTTATTAAGATCTATCTGCAGATATTTCTGATACTCGGGCTTAAAAGGATTTATTATCAAATGCTCATCTCTCTTATTATTTCCAGATTTGAATACGCAAGGCTGTTTAAATCATAACCTCCTTCCAATACAGCACCTACCGTATAATCTCTTATCTTTTTAATAAAAGTACCGTAACATTCTGTTGACAAGTTCAATCCAACTAAAGGATCGTTCTTATGAGAATCCTGTCCAGCCGAGATCAAAATAAGGTCAGGTTCATAATTTTCTATCTCTTTTAGAACTATATTATCAAATATTTTTAGATAATCTCCGTCTCCGGTACCGTACGGTACGGGAATATTTCTGTTGAAACCCTTTCCTTCTCCCTCTCCCGTTTCATAATCGTACCCGGTAAAGGGATATACCCCCTTTTGGTGTATCGACAGATAATAGACCCAGTTTATGTTGTAAAATGCTTCCTGAGTGCCATTTCCATGATGTCCGTCCCAGTCCAAGATGAATATTCTCTCTATTCCATTTTTTTTCAAATAATGAGCAGCTATAGCTATATTATTTAGATAGCAGAAACCTCCTCCATTATCCCTGCAGGCATGGTGTCCAGGAGGTCTGTTTAACGCAAATGCATTCTCGCCTCGTAAAAGCGTGTCGCTTACACTTAAAGAACAAAAAGCCGATATGACAGCTATATCATACGTGTTTTCTCTTACTATTGTGTCTGGCGTTAAATATCCTCTGAATTTTTTTAAAAAATCTAAATACTCCTCATCATGCACTTTTTTAAATATCTCTTCATCAAATTTTTTAGGTTTGTATGTTTTTATTCCATTCTCATCCAGAACTTCTTTTGATCTTTCCAATCTCTCTTTCTTTTCCGGGTGAAAATAATCCTGCTTGTGCTCAAGCATCCGCTTATCATAAAAAACCTTCATGATTTTAGTACGTGCATTGTATTAAAATAGGTTGTTTAGGTTCTGTGATGTATTGCTTTTTATTTATATAATATAATGTGCTACCTATTCTATACTACCCACTAACCGAAAAGTTTATAAATAAAGGTGACTATATATATATATATATTAGTAAGAGTTAGTAAAACTCTCAACTGACTAAAAAAGAGGTGAAAAAAGTGAACAAATTTGGGAACAAAAAAGGTGCAATAGCATTGTTGGTGTTCATTGTGGTAGCCGGATTTTTTTCAGGCTTTGCAATGAGTAAAGGAATAATAAAGCCTACTGGTAAAGTAACATTTATGGCTATAGGGTGTATGAATACTTGCACACCTGGAACATGGATTGAGGATAGATCCACACCTTGCGGTCATTGGGAATGGACAGCAATTTGGTGTGGCCCTATGGATCCTTATGGACAGTATCATAGCAAGTACAAACAGGGTTGGAGACACATTTTGAAAGTAAGATGTACAATGACTTTTTACTGCCACTACAGTGAAACTGTTATTGAAGATAGGATAGATACTAATTGTCAGCGATGCGTTTGGTGGGGGTAAAATTAAATGAATAGAAAATATTATATTTTTCTTTTTTTGTGTATTGTCGCTGTTGCAACTCTAACTTATTATGGAATCAATACAAACAAAGAAAGAGAAGTAAGTTATTATGTAATAAAAGAAACATCTTCGTGTATGGCAGAATGTGAGGAGGGAGTTAAGGAAATATACACAAAATATTACTCTACGGAAGAGAGTGAAGGTGTAAAAGCAATGTTCTCAGAAACGTCAGGGTCTGAAACTATAGGAGGGTATAATATAGCATATCTTTTCTCTAGAAAAATAATAGGCTATTCATTTGACCGTGAGGGGGAATTGAAGTATAAGACGGTAACTACAAGTGACCCTGGATATTTTCTTTGGAACTTAGATTCCATGGAGGTAGGACAAAAATGGGAAGGAAATGTAACAATAAAATCCGATAATATCAAAAACAAAGAAAATTTCATCACAGAATACAAGTTTGAAACGGAAATAGTCTCTTATGAAAAAGTAAAAATTGAAGCAGGAAGTTTTAACTGTTACAAAGTAAGACGTGCAATGAGTACAGAATATGAAGGAGAAATAGTAAAACAGATTAATACTTTGTGGTATTCTCTGGAACTCAAAATAATTGTGAAAGGTATTAATACCACAAATTTTAAAGGTGAGGAATGCACAAGCACATCAGAATTAATAGAATATAGATAAACAATGTCAAAAATTTTATACAAATTATTTATAATATCCTTAGTTTTAATGTTTTTCTTTACAGGGATATTTTTTGTTTATGAATCCAATTCTATAGTGGGGTGGATATTGGTCTTAAATTCGTTTTTTAGTTTATTACTGTTAAAAAATAAAGCAAAAATGACCTTAATAGGCATAATAATATTCTTTTATTTTTCATTTTCCTTTTTTAGGTATTTGAATGAAATTGCAAATGACAATCTAACTCTGGCTACACTGACCTCCTTAACGATCTGGATCATACTGGAATTTTCATGTATATTCCTAGCATTATCATTTTTCAATTTGGACAGGCAGTTTATTAAAAGAACTGATAAAGTTGAATTTTTTTGGAAAAGCAGTAAAATTTTCGTTTGTTCACTGATTTTATACTTCTCTTCTTCTATTCCTCTTTCCTTTTTCACTTTAGATTTTAGATCTTTATCTGAAATTGGGAATATACTTCAATTCTTCTTAACAATACCATTAGTTATAGTGCTGATATATATCGTTTTTCAGCTGTATTCTAAAACTCCAGACTTAAACAATTTTAAAAATTTGGGATTTTTATTAATAGGTTTCTGGGGAATGTCACAGTTATTTCCCAGATTGTTAGAATTCTTGATATTTTATAGCTCTTTTTATAATTCACCTTTTTTGATACTCTCCTTACTATTCAGAGGGATTTGTGGTCTTTTGATGATTATTATTGCATTTTCGAGATAGTTCCTTACAAATACTTCCCGAACTCCTCGTTCATTTCCAAAAATCTTTTTACTGATCTTTCATTCTTTATTCTATCCTTGAAGTTTTCTAAAGCATCATCAAAGCTTACAAGCTTGTCTTCTATCACCAGATTATCTATATAAGCTATTAACCTCTCTTCTTTTGTTTTTGGAATGTAATCTCCTTTTGGAAGCCCGAGTTTTTCTGCCTCCTCTTTTTCTATGCCGGAGCCCAGATGGTTTTTGCATATATCTATAAAAACAGGATCTATGTTATACTTTTCCAGGATTTTTGCACCTTCTATGCCGTGGAAAACTGAGTTAGTCTTACTTCTTCCTATGTCGTGGAGCAGTCCTCCTATCTCCACAACGTTTTCGTCTATTTTATCATTGATCTTCTTGGCCACTTTCAAAGCGTTTTCACTAACAGTAACGGAATGCCTGATAATATCTTCAGAACAGCCTTCTTTTTTTAACAATTCCAGGGCATCTTTTCTCAGCATCCTATTTTCTCCCGTTATCTCCTTTTTTTTTGCCTTCCAGTTCTTCTATCTGCAGTTTCAGTGTCTTTATTAATCCAGAGTTATTATGATACTCAAGAGTTTCACTACAATCCGGACATCTGAACTCAAGTTTTTCTGCCTCTGAAAATGTATATCTATTACAGGAGTTTGCACAGGAAAAGAACATGTTGTTTTCCTCGTACTCTAAAGTCTCTTTAAGATGCTGGATATAATCTTTTTCTATAGAGTTCAGGATCTTTGGCGCATTCTCCAAGTTAAGCTTCCAGTAGTAAACGTACCAGCCTGTATTTTTATCTCTAGTTCTTTTGTACGTAGCGAGTCTATTCTCATAAAGTCTGTAAAGAACCCTTCTAACTACATTTATCCTTACCTCTAGCTTTTCTGCTATTTCCTCGTCAGTTGCCTCCTTTTTTTCGATAAGAGAAGCAATTTCAAGACCTCCTTTTCCTAAAAGATCCTCTAAAAACTCCAAAACCGATGAATCTTGCTTTTGCATTACTGACACCTTGGCATCGTTGTTGTCCTATATAGATACTATGCTTTTATTAGTTTTAAATCTTTCGAAAAAATGAGTTATAAAATCTTTCACATTTATTCCTTTGAGTTTTAAAAGCCTGTGTCTCATCTCTTTTATTCTTTCAGTAGTGTTTTCGTATCTTCTGGAACATTTTCCGCAGATGCATTTTTCGTACTGCGGACATACTACATAAATTATCTCCTTTTTTGTAAGTTCCATCTTTTTTATGCTTCTTTCAGCTTTATTTTTTTCTCCATCTGTGATCTGAACTTTTTCTCCGAAATTATAGATATTTTCAAAACATGTTTTTACAGAAGATGAAAATAGAACTTTGTTTCTGAGTTTTTCTCTAAGATCATCTCTATTTTTGATATAAGGGATTCCGAGATCTGTTAAAGAGATCACTCTTTCTTCTTCTCTCGACAGATTCTTCAGTTTTAGATCTCTTTTAGATGCTATCGTTCCTGATCTCTTTCTTTTATACGCTTCGGTCCCCCCAATGTAAAAACCTACTTCTAAAAGGCTTGATCTCATTGGTGAAGAGGAAGAGTATGTAAGTAAAACTCCATTTTCATCCAAAACTTTGTACAATTTCTTAAAAAAAATTAAAGAATAGGGTTTCCAGTTCCTTTTTGGAGAGTACGCATCATGAAAAATGACATCATAATTATTT
>DAOVEQ010000178.1 GCA_030668905.1 Thermococci archaeon | reverse complement strand
ACAATCGATGAAGAAGCTCTTTACGATGCTTTAAAAAATAATGAGATATATGGCGCGTGCTTAGACGTTTTCGAGAACGAGCCTCCCTTTGATAGTCCTCTCTTAAAGTTGGACAACATAGTGTTTACGCAGCATTTGGGCGCCAGTACAAAAGAAGCGCAGAGAAAAGCTGGGATAATGATAGCTGAAGAGATAATGAAAATACTATGAATTCTCAAATTTCAATACTATTCCTCTACCCTACGGATAGAAGAAGATGAACCTGCCGCATAGTGCCACGTTCATTTTCTAGTTAAATGCAATCATATTACTCACTTTTTGCCCCTGGATATGTCGATTTCTTTCTTCTTTTATATTCAGTACCCTTTCCCTCGTTTGAAACCTTCCTCAACGAGAACATCATTTTCTTTTATAACGTAAAGAAACCTACGATTTCCCACTCGCAGCCTATAGAATTCTTTCTTCCCGCTCATTTTTTTAATGTTGCATCCCGATCGAGGTCTGAAGGGATCGTCGGACAAGTTCTTTAGACTCTCATAACATCTCTTTCTCTCGTCTTGTGGGAGAGAATCCAGATATTTTTCTACGTCTGGATGGAGAAAAACAGCATAGCTCATTCCAACCCTCTTGATTCACCGTACTTTTCAAGAGGGATATGGATTTCTCTATCTTTTTCAGCCTTTTTATGAAGATAAGAAGCAAACTCATCAAATTTTTCACGTAAGAGTTCCCTGATAAACTCACCTTTGGAGGTATACTCTCCCCTCTCAATAAGGTCTTCTAATTCTTTGTACTGTTTTTCCGTTATTCGTACATTCAGTGTTCGAGTTTTTGTCACCATGTATTACTGATGCAACACATCATTTATATAAGTTTTGATCAGTGGGGATAGAACAGAGAGTGAGTTTTTTATTCATCCATGAAAACATCTTTCCATATAATATAGAAAAAGCATGTATAAATGTTGTGTTTACATATAATATGAAGATCGGGTAATGTGGGGAAGTCGTTGGATGGTGAAGGACAATGAGAGGCATCTTAAAATCTATCTCCATTATGAAATCGCCTTTTCGAATATCTCCACAACTTTTTCCCAGGAATAATATTTTTCTACCAATTTTCTTCCATTTTTTCCCATTTTCGAGATAAGTTCTTTGTTTTCTGACAGATAAAGAATCTTTTCTACAAAATCATCATCATTTTTTACCAAAAATCCATTTTCACTGGAAACTAACTCAGAGACACTTCCTACGTTCCTTGCTATGACGGGACATCCAGAAGAAAAAGCTTCCAAAATTACTGTAGGTATCCCCTCGATCAATGAAGGTAAAATAAGAATGTCTATCTTTTCAAAGATTTTCGGGATCTCCGAAAAGGGAACGTTCCCATAAAACTTTGCATCGCAGTTTTTTTCAAGATACGATCTCAGTGGACCATCTCCTATTATATGGAAATTTATATCCTTAATTTTTTTGACTTTTTTAATGATATAAGGCAAACTTTTTACCCCTTTCCATTCCTCAAGTCTCCCTATGTATCCTATGTTTATCTTCTCAGGCTTTTTTTCAATAAAAGGAAAATCTAGAATCTCGACACCGTTAGGCACCCAGAAAGCATTTTTTATATCTACAATATCATTTTTAGAGATGGATAATATCTTATCAGACATTCTAAGCATAAAACTTTTCACTATGGGATCGTAAAGATATCGTTTGAAGAACGGCTTGAATCCTTTAAGATTCGGTATGTCCATACCCCCATGGAGATGTAAGTAGAGTGGAAATTTTTTAAAAACGCGTAACAATCCCGTTTGATTCGATATCAAAAAAAGATAAGAATGTAGATGTACAAAATCGTAATTTTTTACCTCTTTTGACAAAGTGGGAATTATCCACGATAGAGAAGAGATATTCCATCCCAATCCAAAGGATTTTACTCTTAAAACATCTATATTCTCTATAGTTTCAAACTTTTTAAGATCTTTTGGATACCGAGATGTGATTACTTTAACCTCATGCTTCTTTGCAAGCCTTCTCGATAATTCATAACAGTACCTTGAGGATCCACTTATTTTAGGATAAAAGAAGTTCGATACCTCCAGAATCTTCATGGCATCACATTTTCTTTTCCATTTTCTCCAGAGTGTTCCTCATTTTCCTGAACTCTGCCCACACTAAAAATCCTACTACTATTATCGGTATCTGTGACAGAATAACTGATTCCCATGTTTGCATAAAAAAGATATAT
>DAOVEQ010000120.1 GCA_030668905.1 Thermococci archaeon | reverse complement strand
GCCCAGAAAACCTTTGTCACTCTCAGAGTATTCTGCGTCACTGGCTCCGAGAAATCTGATCCCGGAGGTGAGACGGCTCCTATTATCGATAGAGATCCCTCCTTACCGTTTAATGTTATCACTCTTCCGGATCGCTCATAGAACTCCGCGAGTTTTGAAGCTAAATATGCCGGATACCCCTCTTCTCCTGGCATTTCTTCCAGTCTTCCCGAAATTTCTCGCAATGCCTCGGCCCAACGTGACGTCGAGTCTGCCATTAAAGCCACGCTGTATCCCATGTCTCTATAGTATTCACCTATCGTAACACCTGTATATATAGACGCTTCTCGCGCAGCTACGGGCATGTTTGACGTATTTGCAATCAGAACAGTCCTTTCCATGAGAGGTCTTCCTGTTTTCGGATCCTTCAACTCGGGAAACTCGGTCAGCACATCTGTCATCTCATTTCCTCTTTCACCGCAGCCTACATAAACGACTACTTCTGCATCCGCCCATTTTGCAAGCTGATGCTGTATGACCGTTTTTCCAGTCCCAAAACCGCCAGGGATCGCAGCTGTTCCTCCCTTTGCAATAGGGAAAAAAGTATCCAGAACTCGTTGCCCTGTAAGCAGGGGTATAGAAGGCTCAAATTTTTTTGTCACAGGTCTCGGTTTTCTCACAGGCCATTCATGATACATTTTTATATCTTTATCTTCTGTCTCGGCTACAGGATCATTTATGGTAAAATCACCTTCCTCTATATACTCTAACTTGCCTTCCCCAAAATCTGGAGGAACAAGAATTCTATGTTCTATTAACTCTGTCTCTTTAACGTGTCCTATTATCTCCCCTGACTTCACAGTATCTCCCTTATTTTTTAATGGAACAAAATGCCACTTTTTCTTCTGTATCAGAGGATCTACCTTTACACCTCTCTTAATAAAATCTCCTATCTGGTCTCTTATTAAATTCAGAGGCCTCTGAACACCGTCATAGATACCCGAAGTCAATCCTACACCTAATTTTACGGATAGCGGTCTCCCGGTAGGTATTATCTTTTCTCCGGGTTTTAAACTCGTAGTATCCTCATAAACTTGAATGATAGCTTTATCTCCATATAACTGGATAATCTCACCCATAAGCTCTTCTTCGCTCACTTTCACTAACTCATACATCTTACTGCCTTTCATACCCACTGCTTCAACTACGGGGCCGCTTATTCTAATGATTTTTCCTTCCATTAACTCACCTTATCTCTATTCCAATAGATTTTTTGATTAATGAAGCTATCGGATCTTCTTTTCTTATGCTCCCGGATTTATCTGGTATCTCTATAACGATCTTTCCTCGTTCTTCAAGAAATTCCAGATCTTCTCTTATCTCATCCGCTATCTTTTCACAAACTATAAAGAAATCTGAGTCTATATTTTTGATATCCATTCCTTTTTTATATATGTGTCCTTTTACTCCAATGATCCCGAAGGCATTTACTGTATCTTTATCTCCTATGATGATCATATTATCTCCTCTAATATTTCACCAAGCTCCTCTTTTTTTGCTTCGTATATGCCCAAAATATCAGTAACTTCTTTCTCCCGTAATACGATATAATAGAGCGCTTTAGCTGCGGTATAAGGATGGACTATAGCTAATTTTTTTGCCATATCTAAAAGATATTTTTTCAGGGCTTTTTCGAATATAAATAACGATTTTGTTTCCAAGTATTTTTCTTTTAACTCTGATAAAAACTTATAATCTGTATCTGTAAGAAGATCCAAAATACCTTCTACATCCCTTGCCTCGGCAAGGTTTTTCAGCTTCCATTCTGGAACCTCGTAACCTATGGGGATAACATAATCCAGAACATTTTCAACTCCATATTTTTTGCATCTGAGAATTGTAAGGATATTCCTCACATCTATCTCGCTTTTTATGTATGTTTTTAATACAACGGCATTTTTAGAATCTGTCTGCTGAGCTGCAGATAGAATTTCTCGATAATACAGAAAATCTATCTCTCTTTCTATTTCAGCCAACGGTTTGTTAAACGATAGTTTTGAGTAAGCAGTGCCTTCTAATTTTGAACTGTACTCTGAAAGAGGTGTTTGCTGGAGCTTCGTTATCATCTCTCTTGTAAAAAAGCCGTACGATTCTACTTCAATGCCTCTGAGAATATTTTTTAATATTTCTTTTTCGTACCTGAGACCAAATTTCCTGAAAAATATCTCTACGATATCGGGCGAAGATCCGGCAATATTTTTAAAATCTTTTTTGAAATTTTTGTCAAATTTTGTCATAAAATTCTTGAGTTCATATAGATCCATCTCCATAATCTTAGAATGCTCGTTTATTCTGCTCTTCAATCCAGATATTTTGGCATTAAAAAATCCAAAAGATGATATATCCAGAATTTCTTTAAATATACCCATAAATATGATAATCCCTATGCAAACTGCAACTGCCAGCAGCACAACAAATACAGTTATATCCATTTTATTCACTCTTAAAAAGTATTTTTGCTATTCCAACTCTCAGATCTTTTTCTTTTCTTTTTATAACTTTCTCAATCCTGTTATCTATCGTCAGAGTCTGATCTTTTTTCCTTATGATCACACCTGGCTCTTTTATACTCTCCTCTGCAAGGTTATATTCTTTCACCAGATCTCTGTCCTCTTCTCTGATCAGTATCTCATAATCCTCTATCTCAGCTTCATCTATCAATTTCCTGAGAAGACTCTGGTATATTTTTCTATTTTCTACAATTTTTTTACTTATCTCAGATATTACTTCCATTATAAGCTGATCTTTCTTGTTTAAGATTTTTCTCTTAGCTTCTACATTTGATGAAGAGATTATTCGCTGTTTTTCCAATTCGGCCTCTTTTTTACCTCTATTTATTAGTTTATTCCTTTTTAACTCCGCCTTTTTTTCCGTTTTTTTAATTAACTCTTCTTTTTTGATCTTTATTCTTTCATTTATCTCTGCAATCTCCTTTTCTGCATCTTTTTCTATTTTACTTATTATCTTTTCCAGACTCATTTTCTCACCCGAACAAGTTCAATCCGTATAAGATCAGTATCGCAATTAGAAGTCCAAAAATTGCAAATGTCTCTGACATTACTGAAAATATCATTCCTTTACTGAAGGCTTCACTGTTTTTACTCGTGGCTGTGATACTGCCCCCTGCTGTAATTCCCTGCCCTATGGCAGATAATCCCGCTATACCCGAGGCAAAACCTGCCCCTACAACTGCCACTCCAGTGGCATATTCTAAATCAATACTTCCTGATAGTAATCCAGTGAAGTAAAGAATCAAGATTGCGATAAGTAATCCATATATTGCCTGAGTTTCTGGTAACACTGAGAATACCATTCCTTTGCCGAACATCTCTTTTTTCTCGCTTACCGCTGATATTCCCGAGCCAGCAGCTATTCCCTGGCCTATTCCCGATAACCCTGCCACTCCTATTGAGAGTCCAGCTCCCACGCATGCTATTCCTATCCCTAACGGTATCTCTTTTATATTCCCTGAAAGTAATCCTGTGAAATATAAGATAAGAATGGATATTAACAATCCGTATATTACTTGTGTCTGCGGAAGCGCAGAGAATACCATTCCTTTGCCGAACATCTTGTCATCTTCAACTATGCAACTCACGGAAGCTCCTGCCACTATTCCCTGACCTACGGCAGATAAAGCTGCTATTCCCACAGCCATTCCCGCTCCTACACATGCTATGCCTACACTCAGAGGTAAATCCAGGAATTTCCCTGCAAGTAATCCTGTGGACTGTAGTATCAAAATAGAAATGAGGAGAGCTGATATTGCATGAGTTTCTGGAAGTATGGAAAATATCATTCCTTTACCAAAAACCTCTTCCTTTTCTGACACGCCCGCTATAGAAGAAGATGCCACTATCCCCTGGCCTATGGCAGACA
>DAOVEQ010000164.1 GCA_030668905.1 Thermococci archaeon | reverse complement strand
TTAGTGGTCATTTCAGAAAGCACCTTCTTTAGTGCAGTGTATCCGCCTACTGCTATGTAATCATCGATATTTTCAGGATCGATCTCTCCGCAATTTGAAAGAACGATTCGTGTCTGTTTAGAAAAAAACTGCTCATAATCTTTCCCAGCTTGTAATTCTTTTAATGGCTCACCCCGCAAGAGATGCTTCTCCACAATTTTAGGTACATCCTCAGGTTTAATATATTCATAAGTAACTCTGCCAAGTTCTGGAGTAATAATGTCTACCAGTACATCTCTAAATAAACCTCTATCACCAGTTTTTACGATCTTGCATTTGTCAATTAATTTGTGACGCTTTAGTTCATCTTTGAAAATTCTTTCTACCTTTTCAGCACCGGCCGAAATCCCGCTTGTACCCATACAGATAAGTACCTTTATCTCCATCTACTTCACCTCTTTACTGCGATATTCTTTCATCAATGTATCTACTTTTTGAATTGTGCACTTTCCATAAAAATTATTATCAATTACGACAACAGGTGCCATACCGCAGCATCCAAGACAGGCAACTCTTTCCAGAGAAAACATACCATCTTCTGTAGTCTCATCTTCACTTATTCCTAATTTATCTGACAGATAATCAAGAATCTCCTTTCCCCCCATAACATGACAAGCGGTACCCTGACAGGCTTTAATTGTATGTCTACCCCGCGGAGTAAGATAGAACTGAGTATAAAATGTTAATATTCCATAAATTTCCACAGGATAAATTGATAGTTCTGTAGATATCACCTCTATGGATTCTTCGGGAACATACCCATAAACAGCCTGAATATCTTGCAATAGCGAGATTAACATGCCTTTTTTCTTACGATATTGTTGAATTATTTTCTTTATATCTGAGGGATCAACTTTCATTTGCGGACACCCCCCATACATCGAACGCACTATTGGGCTGGAAACTCGGCAGTTGTAATATCTCTTCAGATAAATATTCTCCATTTGGATGTTTTATTATAGAAGTAGTTCGCTCTTCCTTTTCGTGTCCAGCCTTGAACTTTTTAGCTATCAAGGGTACCTCTACGTCAAAAAGCTTAACACTCTCACTCAATTGCTTTTTATAAACTATCCTGTGCATAGTATCACCGTTAAAAAAACTATGAAATTTTAATTTAAAAGGTTATGGTTGGAATTATTAAATTAACAAAAGAAGTATTCTAAGAAAAAAAAGTATAAGAAATAAACTCTATAAATCTCGCTTTTTTTCCAGAAAACTTTTTAAAGTCTCCTTTTTTAGTAGTTTATAGGTGATTAAAATGAAAAAACTGATAAAGAGAGCAGCAAAAAATGTGAAAGGTGAATATAAAGTAAGAATACTTATAGATCCAGAGGAATCAGATATTCTCAGTTCTGGAATAATCCCTAAGAATATAAAAACGAATGTTTACAAATCTCACTTGGGGATCTATATAGAATTAATAGGAAAAGCAGAAGATGTTATGAGAACTGAGATAGCTATAAGAAGAGCTTTAATCGCGGACTACACAAAAAGCTGTGGAAAAGCCACTGCAAAGACTTAATGTTCAAAATATATTGAACTTAACCAAAAAACATAAATACAAGGAGATGCTCTTAGTATTATGAAAAAAATTATACTTGCTTTAGTTTTTGTAATCCTCTTGGCAGGATGTATAAGTGAAGAAAAAACATGGGAAGTCACAAAAGGTGCTGATAGAGCATCGGAAGAGATGGGAGTACCGGCACCGCAGGAGATCGAAGAAGAAAATATCGATAGAAAGGTAATCACAACATCGCGGATAGAGATAGAAGTAAACGATTTTGATAAAGCTATGGCAAAAATAAATACTGTTGTAGAAAATTACGAGGGATATATTGCAGATTCCTCTTCTCGGATAGAAGATAACTATAAAGAAGGCTGGGTTACCCTGAGGGTGCCTGAAGAATATTTTTCTAACGTCTTTGAAGAACTTAAAACGCTTGGAAAAGTAAAGAGTACAGATACAAACAGAGAAGATGTTACAAAGAGATATATGGACCTTGAATCCAGATTGAATAACAAAAAAGCGGAAGAAAAAAGATACCTCGAGATACTTGAAGAAGCCAAAAATGTAGAAGAGATACTCAAAGTAGAATCGTATCTCTCGAGAACAAGAGAAGAAATAGAAAGACTTCAGGGCGAGATAAACTATCTGAAGAATAGAATAAGCTATTCAACTATAACTATCTATCTTTCCGAGCCTAAACCTATATCTTATGAGTGGGGAATAAAAAGAGCCATTGAGATGGGTATACAGGCTTTCATGGCAGCGATCAGAGCAATAATAATCGGGATATTCGTAGTCATACCATTGTTTATTCTCTCCGTGGTGTTATATTCCATATACAAAGCTGTAAAAAAGAAAACGGGATTTAAGATAAGGAAATAATTTCATTGTATGTATCGGGAAACGTTTAAAAAAGGGTATATATGAACAAGTTTGTTTATTCAAAAGCCAGATATGGTGAGGACAGATTTGTAGAGGTAGAAGGATACAAAATACATTATGTTGAAGTAGGCAAAGGAGAACCCGTAATATTGATCCCTGGTTCATTCAGCACATACAGAACTTGGAACAGAATAATAC
>DAOVEQ010000017.1 GCA_030668905.1 Thermococci archaeon | reverse complement strand
TAGATGAAGAAGGATTCGAATTTTTCGGCTGGGACTGACATGAACATAGAATTTTTCATATTCCAAAAATGGCTATAATTGAAAGGAGAGAAAAAGGACTCGTTAACAAGGATACTGCAAAAATTTTAAAGAAAATAGGATAGCCGGATAAATTGATAAAAAAATGGCAGAGACCTGTTGGGTTCTAAAATGATAATTTTTCAAAAAGTTTAAATATGTAGAAATTATAAACATGTGCATGAACTATGAGAGGGTGTTAAAGATTGTTTTTGGTTTGTGGGGAGTATATTACATGGTATCCATATTCCTCACCATGAAGATCCTTATCGTTGGTCAGGAGGTCCCAGAATATATCGCCAGATATATAGACACAACATGTGATACCGTCTGTCTATGGTTTACATACTCCGCGTTTCTCAGGTACGTTGTTATTGGTATTGCAGCCCTGATCTTAATCGTTCTTGCCTATAGGAAAAAAGAATGGGCCTATTATGGTTTCATAGTTTTATTATTCTACAGTCTTATAGATAATCTATCTTTTTTACCTGTCATGTTTGCGCATAGAACTACCCACATATTACCCCCACATATTGAAATGTATCTTTTCTGGGGATCTCTGGTCTGGTCAGTTCTTCTGATCTCCGGCAGTATCATCTCTATTTATATTCTTTATATGAATAAAAGGTCTATTTTGCCATTGAACTATAAGGAAGCAGTAAAGAGTATTTATTATCTATGGAGTGTATTTGCTATAGTAACACTTATCAACAATCTTACTGAAATCCTATATTGGCAAAGCCCTTTTGAAGGCACGAGATTCCTTGGAGCGGATCTCTATTACAACATACTATCAGTTATTTTCTGTGTCGGGATCCCCATACTTGTTATCTTTGCATATGAGAGAAAAAAATGGGCTTATCATGGTTTTATGGTCTGGCTGACTTATGGGTTCATGATTAAACTATTTGAGGGGATATATTACTGTAATTCTTCAGGAGATACAACTACATTTTTATATTTCTTTATTCCCTCTTTCTGTTTGCTCCTTGCCTTCAGTATTTCACTCTATATCCTATACGTAAACCAGAGTGTCAACGATCTTTTTAGTGTCAGAAATGAACAACGTACTTGATTAAATAGTAACAAAAAATGAGGGGCCTAATAAAATTATCATCCTTTGACAATTTTTCTTTTCAAAAAAGTATAAATATGCGAAAATCTAAATAATTTCATGAATTACGAGAAAGGAGCGAAGGTTGTTTTTTATCTGTGGGGCATATTTATTCTAATAGCAATTATAGAAAACATGCTTTTCTCTATGGGTATAGGTATTCCTGAAGGAGTGAGTGTTATAAGAAGTAACTTTTATTCTAGGATATTTTTCTCAATTATAATCCTGGCACTGATTATCTTCGCATACAGGGGAAAAGAGTGGGCTTATTATGTATTTATATTTTTTTTGGTCTATATTTTCATAACGGCATTTTTTGGATCGGTTTACTTACTAGTAAATGCTTATTATGGTAAGCTTCCAGCAATCTGGGAAAAATATCCTTTTTGGGTATATATTGCAAATATTATAAGTTCACTTTTCAATATTTTTTTCAGTGGTATCTCATTTTATACTCTGTACCGTTTTAAATTTCCAACAACAAAATTCTTTTATATACGTAAGCCAGAGAATCAATGATGTTTTCAGCTCTTAATCATCCCATTAGGCGAAAAATTATCGAGATGCTTGCAAGAAATAGCGTAACATACACATACATGCTGGAAGAATTAGATGTAGATACAGGAAAGCTTAATTTTCATTTGAAAAAGTTGGAAGATTTGATCGAGAAAGATAAAAAAGGATTGTACAAACTCACAGATGAAGGATTGAGAGCTTTTTCAATAATGCAGCAGGTCCCAGAAAAAATAGAGGGGCTTCTGCAGCAAGAAGAGCATCTGCATATTTCCTGGATTTCCTTGCAGTTATTTTGGTAAGTTTAATATATTTTATTTTTCCTATAAAAATTTCGGGTATTATTCAACAAGAATTTGTTATCACCCCGTCCTACATATTGACGATCTTGTTAGTTTTCTGGATATATTTGACTATTTTTGAAAGCGAGGGTGGACAGACATTGGGGAAAGCCTTGCTCGATATCAAAGCTGTAGGAGAAATGAATATAAAAAAAGCTGCTGTTCGGAACTTTCCAAAGGCTTTTATAATTCCCTTGATTATAGACGTAATTCTCGGCAGAAAATACAAAACTCTGCGTTTTATTGATAAGTATACGGAAATAAAAGTTGTAAAACTTTAATCAAATCTTCTTCACAAAGTATTTCTCAGGAACTCTTCCATTTATTACCTCCACGCCTTCTTTATACAGTATCCTTTTTTTAAGTGCTAATCCTCCGCCGTATCCCCCTAGTTTTCCATCCGTGTTAACTACCCTATGACATGGAATTAATAAAGGAACAGGATTTTTTTTCATTGCATTGCCGACAGCCCTGTAAGCCCTTGAATCAAGAGCCTCTGCTATTTGTTTGTAAGACGCCACCTTTCCTTTTGGGATCTTCAACGTAAGTTTATAGACTCTTTTTTCAAATTTGCTTCCTCTGAGAACAAATGGATAATCGAATGACAATCCATAATTTATCCAGCTGTTTACCTTTCTTGCTAGATTATCAGCTTTTTTAGATCTGACATAACTCTTTCTTATTATTTTGAGGATATTTTCTAAATAATCTGGAAGAATTATTTTAGAGATCTTGACATCCAGTATCACACAGGAATAAAGTTCTTTCTTTTTTTCTGTTTTGACTCTGTCAAGACCATAGTACATGTTTATCTTACTTACTCATTAAATAAAAAGTTTTCACTTACTTAAAAGAACACCGTTTACAATGCCATGCTGCCCGGGTCTCGAGGTTATCCTTGCTTTTCCTATCTCTGTCTCTATTATCGCACCTTTTGTGAGGATATTTCTTCTTGTAAACTGTTTATTTGCCAGGTTTTCCTCTACATTTAAAATCTTAACCTTTTTAATACCTTCAGGACTGCTTATGTTGGCATATAGTGCAGATTTAAGTTTTATCTTCCTATTTCCACCTTTAACTCTGACAATCTTCTTTTTTTCTTCTCCTATTCTCGTGAATACAGGCTCTCTACCCATTTCATACTTTTTCTTATCTCTGTATTTCCTGTATCTTCCTCCACTTTTTTTTCTTCTTGATCTACCTTGATAAATACCCATGATTCTCACCATTTTAATAGAACTGAAAATCGTTTATAAAATTTTGCATAATATAACTATCATGGATCATTATTTCTCGGAAAGACAGAAAACAGACCACGAGATTTTAAAGATAGAAGCTAATATAAAAGGGATTAAGTTTGAGTTTTTAACAGATAGAGGAGTTTTCTCGAGAAAAAAGATTGATAAGGGAAGTAAACTTCTTGTAAAATCTGTAGAGGCAGAAAAAAGTGATACTGTTCTTGACATAGGATGCGGATATGGGATTATAGGCATAGTAATCTCAAAATTTGTAAGAAAAGTTTACATGATCGATATAAACAGGAGGGCTGTACATCTGGCAAGAAGAAATACAGTTTTGAATAAGTGTTCCAATGTAAGTGTAATGAAAAAAGATTTTTTTGAGTTCGAGATAAAGAATTTTGATATCTTAGTCACGAATCCGCCCTTCAGAATGGGAAAAGAGTTTGTTTTTAAAATTATAGAGAGGGTTCCAGATTTTTTAAAGGAAGAAGGAAGATTTTATATGGTCGTGAGAACAAAACAGGGTGCCAAGAGTTATGAAGAAAAAATTGAAGAGATTTTTGGAAACTGTGAAACAGTTGATAGGAAAAGTGGCTACAGAGTTTTAAAAGGGATAAAATGTTAGGATTAAAGATAAGAAAAGAAGAGGGTGAAAAAACAAGAAAAATTCTCCTGCAAAATGGAATCTTGGATAAAAGCTATAAAATAAAGAACCTTGGAGACTATCTAGTTTTTCCTATACTTAAAAAAACTGAAGGAGAGATCGTAGAGACTGAGTTTGAAAAGTTAAAAGAGAGGGAGAAATTTGAGTTTAAGTTTGATCTTATTGGCGATATTGCCATAGTTGAAAATTATGATAGCTCTATTCTTCGAAGAAAAAACGTTAGATCTGTCTACAAAAAAGAAACAAACGTGGATGGAACATACAGAACGAGAAAATATGTATATCTGGCAGGCACAAAAAATACGGAAACGATACATAGAGAATACGGCTGCAGATACATGCTCGATATAGAGAAAGTATATTTCAATCCGAGGCTTGCAACGGAGAGGCATAGAATATCTAAAAAAGTTAAAGCCGGAGAAAGGGTACTAGATATGTTTGCGGGAGTAGGACCTTTTTCCATTTTGATTGCGAAAAAGAAAAAAGTTGAAGTTCACAGTATAGACATAAATCCAGATGCTTTTCGCTATCTGAAAAAGAATATAGAGATCAACAAAGTAAAGAATGTTTTCCCGTATCTTGGAGACTGTAAAGACGTTGTTAAAAAATTACCTGAGTTTGACAGGATTATAATGAATCTCCCTAAAAACTCTCTTGAATTCCTGGATGCAGCTTTAAGCAAGATAAAGAAGAAGGGGATAATACATCTGTATTCTATAAAACCTGAAGAAGAGATAAAATTTAACATGGAGTATGTACAGCAGGTGAAATCCTATTCTCCCAGAGTATTTGTATGGAGATATGATATTAAACCTTAATTTTTTTCCATTTGCCTCTTTTGAATCTTATGTAAAATAACAAGCCCCCAATTATTGTTTCTACAGTCATAGCTATCCATGCACCTATGAGTCCATAACCCAATGTCACGCCAAAGAGATATGCTAACGGTAATCTGACAAACCATTGAGAAATCCCTGCAATTACCATCGGGTAAACAGTATCCCCCGCACCTCTCAAACTTCCAGCGAGAACAAAAGTAGCGGCAAGCATAGGTTCTGAAATGGCGACTATTCTGAGGCATGGAACTGCAAGTTTTATAACATCTGGATCATTTGTAAATATCCTTACAAAATACTCAGGAAAAATGAAAAATAGAACGCCCATAGACCCCATTACGAGCAATGCCAGTTTTAGAGATTCGTACGCACTTTTCTCTGCTCTTTGCGGTTTTACAGCTCCCAGATTCTGGCCGACAAGAGTGGTGGCAGCAATTGCAAATCCAAACCCCGGCATAAACGAAAAACTCTCGGAACGTAAAGCTACCTGGTGTGCCGCTATGGCAAATGTTCCGAAGGAAACCACAATCATCGTGTAGATTATACCTGCACTTGAGTATATCAGTCTCTCTCCGGACGCAGGGAGTCCTATCCTCATGATCTTTTTTATGATCGAAAAATCAATTTGATAGCGGAGTCTTAATTTAATCCCTTTTTTACCAGAATATAAAAGATAACTCCCTATCAATATGCCCAGTCCACGTGAGAATACGGTAGCTATTGCAGCTCCTTTTACACCCAAAAAAGGAAATTTCCAGATCCCGAAGATGAGAAAATAGTTCAAAATAACATTCAGAATATTAATAAATCCCATCAAGTACATGGGTGTTTTTGTATCGCCGATTCCCCTGAAAATCCCATTAATTATAAATGTAATAAAGACTGTAAATAGCCCAAAAAACATTATTTGTAAGTAATCGTAACCTAAGGATACAACAATACTTTCTGCACCAAGAACTCTGAAAAAGGTATCACCATAGAAAAATCCAGGAAATCCTATCACAAAAGAAAGGAATATTCCAAGAATGATCGATTGTTCTCCAACTAATACAGCTTTTTCTTTTTCTTTTGCTCCTATGTATCTCGCTATTAAGGCTGTAACACCTATGCTCATTCCAAAGATCAGCCCCTGAAATAGAAATATGATCTGTCTTCCGAGTCCGACAGATGCAAGTTCATTGGCACCGAGCCTGCCCACCATTGCAATATCTGCAATCCCTACTATCATCTGAAGAAGCATCGTAATAACGGCAGGCCATGCCAGATAAATTACATTCTTCCTTATACTTCCGGATGTCAAATCTTGCATAAATGTACAAAAGTGCTTCTATTTTTAAGGTTTATGTTCAATCGTGCATCTTTTATGTATATAGAACTTATTTCTCTGCAAATAGTAAATAAAAGAAGCTAAATATGGCCACTATTAAAAAGAAAAGCAGGTAAGACGCAGGTACCTCTGGGAGATATACGGAAAAAAGATAAAGAACTAGAGGTGTTGCAATACATACAGAGAAAACTGGTAGTACCTCTTTTGGATAAAAATCCTCCAGATAAAAGTTGTAAAACTCCATATACGCTAAAATAAGGAAAGACATACCCAAAGCATAAAAAATGTTCAGTTTCTCTGGGGATATTATGTAAAAAACTAAGAAAAGAACAGAGAATAAAGACGTCTCAAATCTTCTTATATACAAACCTGTCATGCATAAAACTGTAGCTATCAGGAAATATAGATTTTTAGTAATAAAAAAAGAATAAACTGTCAGCACAGTCAAAAATACAATATACAAATATCTTTTCATAATACATCCTCCAGAGCAGCTCTGAGGGGAATTTCTGCCTTCCAGTTTACAACATTAGCGTATCTCTTCAGTTCTGTCATGATATTTCTTCTATTTAACTCCAAAATTTTATAAGCAAGCTCATTTTCTTTTGTTTTTTCCATCTCCATAAACTCTACGGAAAATACTGAAGGTGTTATTACCAAAACCTCGTACCTGTACCCTCTGAGAATCTTTACAGCTTCCAGAGCTCTATCATCTATCATAGGAGAAATAAAGATCACCTTTGCTCTCGGAGGAAAGAACCTCCTCCCATAATTATCCACCTGTCCTGCGATGTTCACCCTCTTTTTTGCTTTTGTCTTGCACAGAAAATCGACAGCCTTAAAAAAATGAGTTCTTCCATAATCAGGCCTCAAATAATAACCAACATCACTGCAAACAAGAACCCCAAAAGGTATCCCTGTTTTCAGAGCATAGAACAGCACAGAAACAGCTGCTCTTACTCCATAATCCAGAGCTTTTTTCCCTTCTATAATAGTATCCAACACTATTATAAAATCCACTTTCTTTTCACTTTCATACTCATTTGACATTAGTTTCCCAAATCTGGCTGTAGATTTCCAGTTTATTACCTTGAACGGATCACCTGGAACATAGTCTCTTATAGCATGAAACTCTACACCGCCTCCCATCTTCGGAGACGGGAAAGCTCCAGAAACAACTTTGTATCCTTTAACATTCATTTTTAATCTTATATCCTCTATTTTTGGAAGTCCGAGAATATAATCCATTGTTTTAAACTCCTTTCTTTTATAAAAAAGTGAAAAGGGATCTTTGATGTCAACAATTATATCCTGGAATATATAGATATCTCTTTTTACATTGATCTTATATTTAAAAGTTTTTTCATTTTCTACATACCCCAAAAAAATTTTTAGATTTTCATTGTATCTCTCCCAGAGTTTCAGAAGCTTTTTCCCGTTCGTGTCGAGTTTTATACTCACTGTTGCTGTCTCCCCTTCTATAAATCTCCTTTTGTCTATTGTTCTCTCTAAGATAATATCCATATTCTCGGAATAAACATAGTACCAGGAATAAAAAATCAGGATTAAAAACGGATATACACTATACAAGAGCCAGAACTTCAAACTTATTATAGATATTATTACCAGAAGAAAAACTATTGATAAGGTATAAACAAATTTAGTTGTATATCTTACCTTACCCATAAAATCACTTGAATTTCGGCACTGGAACACTTTCTAAGATATTCTTTATTATGTCTGCCTGGGTTATCTTTGTATACCATAAATCTCTCCTTAAAATTATTCTGTGTGCCAATGCTGGTATGGCCACAGCTTTTATATCATCTGGAATAGCGTACTCTCTTCCTTCCAGAGCTGCCAGTGCTTTTGAAAGCTTCATTAAAGCTAACGATCCTCGGGGAGAAGCACCAATCTCTGTATCTTTTACCTCCCTCGTTCTTGAAACGATATTTACTATATACTCAAGAACGGATTCACTCAAATAAACTTCTTCTATGGCTTTCTGCATTTTTATGATATCTTCTTTATTTACAAGTTTTTCCAGGACAAAATTATCTGTTTTTCTCTCTATTCTTCTATTTAAAATTTCTATCTCGTCTTTTTTTTCGGGATATCCGACATCAAGCCTCATCATGAATCTATCTATCTGGGCTTCAGGAAGAGGATAAGTTCCTTCCATCTCTATCGGATTCTGAGTGGCTATTACAAAAAAAGGGGATTTGGCGGGATGACTCTTTCCTTCAATAGTTATCTGTCTTTCCTCCATTACTTCGAGCAGAGCAGACTGCGTTTTTGGCGGCGCCCTATTGATCTCATCTGCTAAAACTATGTTCGCAAAGATAGGACCTTTCCTGAATTCGAACTGATCCTTTTTGAATATATACGTTCCTAAAATATCCGCTGGAAGCAGATCTGGTGTGAACTGAATTCTGGAAAACTCGAGATCCATCACCATAGAGAATGACCTCGCTATCATTGTTTTTGCCAATCCTGGAAGATCCTCAATAAGCAAATGCCCATTGGCTAAAACCCCTACTAAGAAGAGTTCCAGAACATTTCTTTTACCCACAATAGCCTTAGAAACTTCCTTAACTATACTATCTCCTAACTCATGCACCTCTTTTATATCCATAATATCCCTCCTCTATCTCTTCTACAATATTTTTAATTGCATTTAAATACTCCTCTCCTTCTAAATTTCTCGCACTTTTAAGTTTTTCTGAAAATTCATTTCCAATATTCTTTTTAGCTTCATACAAATTAATATCCATTCTTTTTGATAATCTTATGGAATATATGTCTAATATTTTGTCCTCTACTATGTCCTTTGAAAGTTTATAATCCTTAGATGCCCTTTCTATTATTTCTGCAAAATTCTCTGTATAATTCCTTATTTCTATCTCTTTTTCTTTTTTAAAACCGAAAGACTGTAAATTTTCTAAGTAAATTGATATGATAAGGGAAAAGAGAAAAAAGCATGTCAAAAGTAAGTATATCCATTTCCAAAAGAAAGATGTTATCATACCCCCATATAAAAACAGGGAAACGGAGACAACATAAAGAAGAACAATAACTTTTGTCAGTTTATAACTTCTTTCAACATCTACATACTCCCTATATCCCTTGAGGTACAATACATCTCTGCCTCTCTTCTGAAGTTCGATCATCCAAAATTCTTCAGGCATTTTTTGACACCTTCTGTTCTATTTTTTCATACATTCTCATTGCTTTATTCACATCGTTTTCATTTATATTTTTCGTACTGTACTTGCATTTCTCAAACAATCTTGTAAGTTCTGCAAAACTCTTTATTATCTCCTCTTTTTCTTTTTTCTCCACAATATTTTCCAGCTCCCAGTGTGTGAATGAATCTTTATATGGTATGCCTTTTTTGTTAAGAAGTAAAACTGCTTTTTTGTAGTACTCAACTACTGCCTCGTTTTTTTGCTCCGCAGCGGGAACTATCTCTTTTTCCTCAGTCTTTGTTTTTCTCAGCTTCTTTTTACCAATGAAAACAAAAAGTAGTAAAATGAGTGAAGATAAACCGAGCCATTTACTATCAAAAGTCTTATGGCTTTCTATTTGAGTATCCACATGAGAATTATTAAATTTATCTTCAAATTTGTCTTTTTCTTCAATTCCTTCTTCATCAAAAGATCTTTCTTTAATTGCAAGAAATAATATCAAAAATATAAAAAAACTAAGTATAGTAATGTTTGTATACTGTCTTTTATTCTTCGCAACCCTCTTTATTGTTTTAATAAAAAATATAAGAAATATAACGGCAATTATAGAAAATATCGCGAAAACGCCAATAAAGATATCTCTCAAATTTGTTAGATTAATATTGGCTTCTAAGATAAAACTTTCTATTTTCGAGCTGAAAGCGAGCGCGGCTAAAAGTAATATAAACACAATCACAGCTTTTTTCATTATCTATCTCTCCATAAGTATATGCGAGATCTTTTCATACATTCTCATTGCTTTATTCACATCGTTCTCATTTATATTTTTCGTACTGTACTTGCATTTCTCAAACAATATTGTAAGCTCTGCAAAGCTCTTTATTATCTCCTCTTTCTCTTTTTTCTCCACA
>DAOVEQ010000210.1 GCA_030668905.1 Thermococci archaeon | reverse complement strand
ATAGAAGAGTTCGATCCTCCCTACATAGGTTGGTTTTCCCTAAAAAACGAGGAGGATTTTGATAAGCCGGGGGTGAATAAGATAGAGCTTGCTGATTCTGCAAGAAGATTTGAGACGGGAGGAACGAGTTTTGCTCTCATAATGGGTCTTAAAAAATCTTTGGAGATACTTCTGGATATAGGCATTGACAATATTGAAAAAAGAGTCCTGAAACTTTCTAAATATGTTATAGATAATGCAGAAAATGTTCAGACGCCACATAACGAAAAGAAAAGAGCAGGGATAGTGAACATAAAACATCCCAATTCAGAGAAAATAGTGGAAAAATTAAAAGAGAAAAAGATTCTCGTTTCGGCAAGGATGGATGGAATAAGAGTTTCCACACATTTCTGGAATACTGAAGAGGATATAGATACACTCTTAGAAAACATTCAGTGAGAATATGATTTTCGAGATTAGAGCGAAGGATGGGCTGGGAAGAGTAGCTAAACTGAGTATCAATGGAAAAAATATTGAGACTCCATGCTTAATGCCTGTCATAAATCCTAATTTGCCTTTGATAACTCCAAAAGAAATGAAAAGGCTTTTTAAAACAGATATTATAATAGCAAACTCTTATACGCTTTATAAATCTTTTGATATTGAAAATATTCACAAATTTTTGGATTTTGATGGTATTATAGTCACAGACTCAGGAAGCTTTCAACTGATGCGGTACGGAGACATAGACATAACAAATAAAGAGATCATCAAGTACCAGAACAAGATAGGTGTTGATGTCGCCACATTTCTAGACATCCCCACAAAACCTTATGCAAATTATGAAAAAGCAAAAAAGGATCTGGAAATAACGATAGAGAGGGGTGAAGAGGCAAGAATGCTTAGAGAAGGAGAACTGAATGGAACGATCCAGGGATCCGCTTACCTGGATTTACGGAAATATGCATCTATTCAAATGAGTAAATACGATTTTGATATCTATCCCCTAGGTGCTGTTGTGCCCCTTCTCATGGAGTATGATTTCTCCAAATTAACGGAGATTATTTTAACATGCAAAAAATATCTTCCGATACATAAGCCCGTGCATCTTTTTGGGGCAGGTCACCCCTTAACATTTGCTCTGGCCGTACTTTTGGGTTGCGATCTTTTTGATTCCGCAGCTTACGCTTTGTACGCAAATGATAACAGATATCTAACCGCTTATGGTACAAAAAACCTGAACGAGATGAAATACTTGCCGTGTTCCTGTCCAATATGTTCAAAATATACTTTAGAAGAATTAAAAGCATCCGAGGAAAAAATAAAACTCCTGGCGCTTCACAATCTTTACGCTACGTATGAGGAGATTAAAAAAATAAAAGAGAGCATTCATGAAAACTCTCTCTGGAATTTTGTGGAGTCGAGAATAAGAAATCATCCCCGCCTTTACTATGCATATAAGAAGATCAAAGAATACTC
>DAOVEQ010000122.1 GCA_030668905.1 Thermococci archaeon | reverse complement strand
TTTGAGATTTTCGAGTCTGTTTCTATTGTATTTTTTTACGATTTCTTTTGCTTTTTCTCTTTTGTCTCCATCAAGAACTATAAGAACTTCGTAAGGATCTTTTGGGATTGTATAAAGAAGATGGGACCAGAAATCCCCTGCAAGATGGTAAATTCCCGTATTGTTGTATATCTTTTGCCATTCTCTCTTTTCACTCTTCAAATATTTTTTTAAGAAAGTTTGATAGATATAAACATCCAGAGTCCCTTCCACGTATATATGTTTCTTTTTTAAGCTGATCGTATGAGGCAGATACCCCGCAAAGACCACGGGGTCTTCCCTGCTCTCATTTATATTTATCCTCACATAGTTTCCGTTGATCAGAGAAAATAGATATATAGAGTTTCTTGAGAGCAACAGGGGATTTACAAACGTAGGATCATGGGTGGAAATGAATATCTGTTTATCTTTCGATTCTTCGAGAAGAAATTTTAGAAACTCGTGCTTGGCTGATGCACTGAGCCCCATCTCGGGATCGTCTAAAAGTATAATGCTGTCTCTTTCTGAGTTCATTATATCAACAGCCAAAAGAATTACAGATCTGATTCCAAATCCCTGGTCTTCTATCATCCTCTCAAAACTCTCACTATTTAAGTTAATATTCTTCAACCTTGCCTTTGAATCAACTACCTCTCTTATAAATTTTAGAATGGCAGAAATATTTTTACTTTTCAGGATGTAATCGGAGACATCTAAGTCTTCATACCTTTCAAATCTATTCTCCGGCGAAAATATGGTATGTATTCTCTTAAAAGAAGGTATACCTATGTGCTCAGCTCTCGTTTCACTTCCACTTTTTAAGGTAAAATCAAGGAAATTCTCCATGACGTGGTATAGATAAGGCTGTTTTATTTTTAAGTTCGTTTTTCTCTGCGAAAATGTATATCTGATTTTAAAACTTTCACTGGATTCATAGATATCCTTTTTTGAGTGCTGATACCTTATTCCGGGGATATCAAAAAGCTCTCTTATCTCTTCACTCTCTTTATCCAGATAACTAAAATTCCCTCTTTCAAGATTTCCAAGGATATTTATAGAGTTCAGTATATTAGTTTTCCCACAGTTATTGGGACCTATAAAAATGTTCAGATCGTTTAATTTCTCCAATTTTGCGTATCTTATATTTCTATAATTCTCAATCTCAAGTTCTTTGAGGAGTATCATTCATTATATTTTTACAACCCTGTTCTTATAACCTTTTCACAGAATACCGTGATAATATCTCACAAGCCCTTTGCCATTCTTTGTCTGTAAGTCTCCTTGAAAGTTCAGGGTACATATCTGCCTTCCACTCGGGTTTGTACTGTGACATTAGATTTATTCTTGCATTGGATAAGTTTTTCTCTATAAAATCAAGAATCCTCGGAAGATCCTCTTCTATCCATCTTCCAGGAAGTACAAGAATTCTTATTATCATATCACACTGTTCATGAGCTATTTTATGATTCCTTGTCACAATATCCCAGTAGTTTGGTAAATTTGAGTATTCTAAGGCTCTTTCATTATTCCCGTACTTGAAATCGGAGAGATACAGATCTATAACTCCATTCAAAATTTTCATCGTTTCTTCAGACATGTAAAAGTTTGAGTTCCAGATTATTGGGATATTAACATCCAGTTCTTTTAGAACTTCTAGAATGTATAAGAGGTTAGGCGTAGGTTCCCCACCCACAAAATTTACATTTATTATTCCGTTTCTCATTTTGTTCATACTTACCCATCCCGCTGTTTTTGCAGCACTCCACTCTTCACCATTAAGATACTGACTTATATCCCAGTTCTGGCAGAAAACGCAGTTAGCGTTGCACCCGGAAAAAAATATTGTGCCGGAAGGTATGAGAACTCTTTCTTCTCCGTAATGCGGAAATGCACAGGATATCAAAGAAGATTTTACCCTGCAGAATCCAGATTTTTCATATCTGTTTACCATACATCTCCTCTCGCAGAACGTACAGTTTTTAAATATCTCCTTTGCGATCTCTATCTTTAAGTCCAACAAGTTTGGTTCTTTTTCCGTATTTCCGGGATTTTTTTTCATCAATGCATCATGGATATGAACTTTTTTTTCAAAACTTTCAGGTATCTCCGCTTCTATGTATTTTAATAATAGAAATCTCGCTTTTTCTTTCAAGATCACTCCACCTCTATCTTGAAGATCACGGTGCCTCCTTTTGTATATTTCATTGGGTCCAGACACTGTACATACCCTTCTCCAAGCCCCATATCTTCTGGTGATATCCCTCTGTAAATAGCATTGTAATATGGAAAGATAGAAGCAAGAGAATGAATACAAACAGCATCAGTTTCTTCCAGATTCAGTTTATACCCTTCATCAAAAACTATCTTGTCCCCTTTCTTGTAAACGGGACAGAAACCTTTGATCTCGATAACTTTTATTACTATCTTCATAAGCTTTTTAACTTCACTTCTTTTGTTTTCAGATCTACTATCGCATAATCTCCCTTTTTCAATGCCCCGGGGTTCACAACTATCGTTTCATCTATTTTTTCTTTTCCCTGCAGATGAGAATGTCCGCAGAATAAAAATTTTGGTTTATACTTTTTTATAATCTCGTTCACCACGGGAGAACCTTTATCTTTTGCAAGATCACATACGGGAGGAGAATGCGTTAGAAGTACAAAATCCTTTTTTAAATATGCGAGCTTTCTTAAGGCAAAGAATGTTTCATCCCTCGTATATTCCAAAACAAAGAAATTTTCTCTTTCATCTTCATTGATCTCCCCGCCAAATCCGCAAACATTAAAATCTTCCAGAAAATGTATGGTCTCGTGGACTAGATGAATATTTTTTTTCTTTAGACGCCACAGAGTTTTTAAATAAAAAGATTCCGGGGCATCCATATTTCCCGGGATTGTGAAAACCTTTATGTTCGTCCTGTCAAGAAAGTTGTAAAATTTCCTGTAGTATCTAATATCTTCGTCTTTTTCAGTAATAATCTCTAATTTTTCTCTGTTCGGAATCCTATTTTCTTTTTTTGCGGCAATCCACTCATCACCTCTTTTGTGTCCTTTGACAATATCACCGCAGAAAAATATAACATCAAATCTATTCTCTTTTATCATTTTTTCCAGAGATTCAAGTATCTCCAGGTTCCCATGAAAATCAGAGGTTACGAGACTCAACATAATATAGATCAGTTTTTTATTTATTTAAAGATTTTGGAGCATCCTCGTGGCATCTCTTGATATGTCCCTTAACAAGTCATATTCCTCCGGGAGGATTATCTGGAATAATGGATCGTTTTTATAATAAATCTTTTTTATCTTCAGTATTTTCTCTTCTTCCACTATCCCTTCCATAATAACTTCCGCATATCCTGGAACTTTGATGCCATTTAGATTGTAATCATATGCCTCCTCTTTTAAGGTTAAATACCTCAGGGAAGAAGCGATCTTCAGAGAAAACCCTGCAACAGAAGGAAGAAGTACAGAAGGACACAATCCAATAGCAATATCTATCCTCTTTTCATTAGTGAAAGAGAGTTTCAATCTCTTTTTATCAATGATCTTGAAATTACTGAAAAACATTCTTTCCTTGGAGACAGCAACTCCCGAAGATATCTCTGCTATATTTCTCAGATCGAAATTCTTGATGACATTTTCTAAAAAGGGAGGAGTTTTTACCTCTTTGCACTCTATCGGATTCTCCATAGCTTTTGAAAGCATTTTGGGAATCTCTTTTTCATTTATTTTCATTGCTCTGGCAATCCTTTCTCTCGTGCCCCATATGTTTGCTACGACTCTGAAACCTTTTACATTCTCGAAAAGAATCACATTTTTTGATTTTAGATACTTTTTAATATCTCCAAAAAATTTTATCT
>DAOVEQ010000093.1 GCA_030668905.1 Thermococci archaeon | reverse complement strand
TTTTGTTCCGAACTTGAACTCAATTTTGGACGTGTTCACAAAAACTACTTCCGCCGTGAAGGGCGTTCTTCCCTGAAATAATAGCTTATACGCATTGAAAATCAAGGGAATGTTCAAAGTCGTTAGAGTATGTCTCCCGGGTCCCAGAACGTCATAAGCTTTTCCATCCCTGAAAAATACTGCCTGCTGATTTTCCCTGACAACCAACTGGTCTCCCAGCGTTACTTCTCCTCTGTATGCATAAACCAGGTCATTTCCCATGGTTCTCCAATCTATAACCCTCATTTATTCACCCTCTGGTTCTTCTCTTTCTTCAGCCTCTTCTTCCCTCTCCTCAAACTTCTCTTTTCTTTCTTCATTCATTACCGGTTCTTCGCCCATTGTCAATCTTTCTCTTTTTTCAAACTCTTCTTCTATAATTCTCAGGTCTTTCAGGACCTTTTTGGAGTCTTCCCTCTCTTTTATTTCCTTTATTTTTCTTAGAATTTTTTCATCATGCTCGTACATATTGTCCAGTTCTTCTTCGTCTATATGCACCCGATCGAAAAAGCCAGCATACCCGTAGTCTGCATGCTCTATCTTGTCAATTAATTTTTGAATCTGCTGGATTACGTCTTCACACTCTTTGAGTTCATCAGTGTTTTCGATTCCATCTTCCATGTATTCAAAATCCTTTTTTATATTTTTTAATTCTTCGCATATTCTTGTCCTTAAGAGCTTCTCATCTTCTCTCCTAAGCTCTTTTTGTTTGTATCCCCTGAATCCAGGGATTAACAATTCTATTTTCTCCAAAATTCTAGTTTTTTTCATAAAATCACCTAATAACATTGCATTTCTAAAGGACACCCTGCCGTACACTCCTTATTCTTATATTTTTCACATTCCTTGCAGCTTTCTGGCATATATTCTCTGTTTCTTATATACTTTGCTAGTTTTGAGTTCCACATACTATCCCAGGAATCTTTTAAAATATTTCCCATAGGTTCAAACCAACTCTGGCACGGGATAACGTCTCCATTCGGCTCTACGGTAACATTGATCCTTGCTGCAGAACATACTTTCAATCCTAATCCATACTCTACAGGGTCTATCTCGCACCTCTTTGTCGGCGTATACCATACTAACTCTAAATCTAATTCATCACATGTTTTAATAATCTTTTCTATTGTCATTCTTAAATCCTCTAAGGAAAGAGCGTACTCTTTTTTTGCCTTCCCTGAGTAGATAATAGAGTTAAAAGCCAATCTTTCCAGTCCTAAACTGCTTAAAAAATGAATAAATTTTTCTACATCCTTGTAATTATATTTCATTAACGTGGTATTTGTTAAAGTAAATACTGATGAATCCACAGCCTTTTTTATTCCTTCTACAGTCTCTTTCCATGCATTCGCCCCGACAATTTTGTTATGAACATTTTCAAATCCTTCTATTGTTATCTGTACATGATCGAGCTCAGCTTTCTCTAAACTGTCCATGTATTTTGGAAGTAACCTTCCATTAGTAACAAGTCCCGTAACGAGATTTTTACTGTAGGCTACTAAATCTACTATATCCTCTCTCAAAAGGGGCTCGCCTCCTGTAAAAACTACTGCGTTACTGAGTTCTGAGATTGTATCAATAACTTTTTTCCATTTATCTGTACTGAGCTCTTTCGTTTCTCGCGGTGATGCTGCATAGCAGTGTATGCATTTATTATTGCATCGATATGTTATGGCAAGATCAAATCTGTGAGGTGCTTTAAGCTCATAATCCCTGGAAAATGGAGATATACTTTCTATTCCTAGAGAAGAAAATGGGCATATATCTTTTGAAGATGCCAAAGCTATAATATCGAAGTAAACTTTTTCATAATCTTTTTCTACTTTTTCTTTGGCAACTTTGTATTTCTTTGTCATAAGTTTAAGTATCTCTTCCCTGGATTTCTCTTCTATTATGTATTTTGCATACTCTGATGCCGTCTCATTGAGATAAAGTATGTGCGCTCCATTTATGTTCAAAACAGAAAATCCGGTTTCTTCTCTAAGACTGAGCCTTATTTTTCCTTCTTCAAATAACAATGTTTTTCTTAACATCAGAAACCTCCTCCTCCGGCGCATGCGCAGGCACAGGAAACGCAGGCACATGCACAGGCACAATGAACGCATGCACATACGCAGGATTTTCCAGAATGGGCTACAGCTGTTGGCGCTATAATGCCTGCAAGTTTCTTAGCGCTTATACCTGGATTCTTCTCGATGCTTTTTTTACCTTTGCCGAACTCCCTCGCAAACTCTTTTCCTGAGTATTGTCCTTTTGGTAAATTGTACCATAACCACCACGATGTTGGTCTGAACATGGCATCGACATCTCTGAATGTCGAGCCAACCTTATCGTCAAACTTTTCATCTATCATAAGCCATCCAGCTTTTTCGCCAAACAGCCTGTATCTTTCCTCAGGGGATATTTTCTTGAGTTCTCCCCAGTATTTCTCTATTCTGTCTTTATAATATTTCTCTGTGTCTCTTCTACAATATCCTTTAATTTTTCTGTCTACAGTCCTGTTTAAACTCTTTAAAACTAATTTAATTCCGTTTACATCCAAGGTCCCCTCTTTTTTAATACCTTTTAAAAGGAACTGGTTTTCATAATAGAATGTTTTCCCTTCATAAACAACCTCACATCCACAGTATTCGCAGAACTCTTTTTCCGATTCTCCTCTCATCGGGGCTCCACAATTGGGGCAGTGATAACTCTTTTCCTCTTTTCTTGAAGGTAAAATCTCCATTTTTACAGGATCCCACTTCAAAATTTTTATTTTTCCCTTTTTCACAAGCCCGAATAGAAGTATGTTGATTATTTTAAAGGGATGTGCTCCAAGAAGCACGGCAGCCTCTATATTGTCAAGATCTTTTCTAACACCGAGAGATTCCATGCTCATTTTCGGGTCTGTATACATTTTCTTTGCTGCTCTAACTGCCTTATAAATACCAAACGCTATAGCTAAAACGACAATCATGATAATAGCCAATCCTATAAACAGGGAAAGGTTACTTGCACTCGGTTTTTCCTCTGCAACATTCGTCACGTATCCCTCGGGAAACGATATCCCACATCTAAATTTTTCTCCACTGTTTAAAACTCTCTCCCAGTAAGCAAAAGCTCTTCCATCTTCCTCTCCGAAATTGTCTGCAGGTGCAGGATAGCATCCCAAATCTTCTTTTGTGATACCTTCAGGAGCGATAAATTTTACTCGCAAGGCATTCACTTGCTGGTAATCCCACCATGCAGGATAAAACTCTACACCTACCCGTCCTTCCTCGTCCTTATAGACCATCTCTGGAACTAACAGATGAATTTTTAATCTCGTAACATCTCCTGAGTCAGCAACCGCAGGAAAGTATATCTTCAGTTTTGTTCCCTGCTTTTCTACATCTAACATCGTACTTCCCGAAGTTACCGAGTAATCGAGGATATTTTCCTTTGGAATACCGAAATATATGCCTCTCTGGGGACCAGAAGTTGTTTTTATCGTTAAAAAATACCATATATCAAGAGATGAATCTTTCAGTACCGTTATTTCTACATCCTCCTCTTCTATAACAAACTCAGGCCCATCAGCGGTAAAATTTCCAAGAAACAAAAAAAGTATTATTGCAAGAATAAGTCCATACCTTTTTTTCATGTGATCTCCTCTTTTATTTCTTTATAATCAAAGTTTTTAAAGTTTTCCTTCGTAGTATTATTATGGATGATCGTTTTTTTGTATACATAGGTTACGAGCTTGCACACTTGAATGATCACCTTCCCGAAGAAAAAATATCGTTAAAAAGTTTGATAGAACAGGATGTTCCCAAAGTAAGAACAAAAACAGGTGAACATTATTTTGAAAGTAAAGATATAGAATTCCTGAAGAATTTTGTGCCCAAGGAGTTCTGGAACAAAATACTTCTTCCTTTAGTCTTTTTAAGAAAAAAAGAAGTTTACAGATTCGAGGGAAATATATACGAATGTTTTTTAGTTAAAAAAATTTTAAATAATGAAGAGTATACCTTTGATGCCGTCTTAGAAACAGAGAAAGAGCTAACTCTCTACACTCCTCAGATCATAGAGTTAAAGAAAAAGTTTAAGAGCCTTTTTGTGATAGGGTTTAGCATGTGATGAATGAATCCAATTCTGACATACGGATGATGAAACTTATGAGCGCTGATGCTTTTTCTTTATTTTAATAAAAAGCTATATAACGCCAACCTCATATTTTGGAAAGGTGAGATTATGGAAGAAGTAGATTTTGATACCATAAAAGAAGAATGGAATGAGTACAAACTCAGAGATGGAACATCGATGAAGATAAAGATCGTTCTTGTAAAAGTAGTGAGAGGGGATAACTACGATCAATTCGGGGATCCTGTTTACATGGTAAATACTCAAAACATAGTAAAGGTTAGTAATGTTCCAAAGAAACTTAAAAGAGGATCAGAGTCTTCTATGGTTAGGTGAAAATAATGAAAAGAGTAAAAGAATTTATAGGAACTTTTTTTATAATCTTCACAATTCTATTATCGGGATGTGTGGAAAATGAGGCTCTCAATACCTGGAACAATCAGATAGATATTGCCAACGATTATGCTATAAAAGGAACTGATTATATCACTCAGGCAGAAAATAAAATAAACAATGGAAATTATGAAGAATCGCTTTCTCTATTTGATAGTGGAATTGAGCAATTAAATTTATCTGTATCTGCAGGAGAAAAGGCCCTGGAGTACTCAGGGAATACCGGAATGGATTTTCTAACAGAGTACACAAATGAATACATAGATAACAAAAAGGAACTCAAAGCATATGCAGAAAACCTAAAAAACTATGCAATGGTAATGACACTTGTAGAAAATGGGAAGAACATTGATCCCTCCTTTAATGCAACTGTAAGTCTCATCTC
>DAOVEQ010000104.1 GCA_030668905.1 Thermococci archaeon | reverse complement strand
CCCCAGTCAAACTTCCTTTTGATAGTTCTATGTTATCAATTACCTTATTTTTCACATCGAGTAAAATTGCATTGAAAAATTCTTTATTTGAATCTCTTAAATATGGACTGTAATAATCACGAACATAAGAAATAGCATCCTTTGCACTTCTTATTCTTCTCTTCTTTTCGGCCTTCTCTTTCATAAGTCTCTTCCCCATTTCTAGAGATGCTTTTATCTGGGTTGCTTTTGCCATCCCGATCCCGTCAATTTCTTGCAACTCCTGAATTGATGCAGAATCTATTGCCCTTAAACTGCCAAAATGATTTAATAATACTCTAGCCAGTTCCTCTGCACTAACTCCCTCTCTTCCAGTCCTCAATAAAATCGCGAGAAGTTTTGCAGAATTAAGAGTTTCTGCGCCCTGTTTTACCAGCATCTCTCTTGGTCTCTCTTCCTTAACCCATTTTCTTATTGGCTTGTTTGTTCTCTGTTTTGCCAGATCGTTTTTTATAACCTCTCTTATCATTTTACAATCTTCTTTCGATTTTAAGTGTAATTTTTCTATAATCTCGTCTTTTATTTCATCAAAAAATGTAGATTTTTTACTCACAAAAAATATCTTTCCTTTTTTACTGCACATAGGATAAGCTCTGTTTTCCACTAAAAATTTTATTAGTTCTTCTTTTCTGGATCCAGAAATATGATCATTTAATTTTTTACTAGCTTCTTTTCCCATTGTATCAACCCGGAGATATCTCTTCAACAATTTTATAATGTGAAAAAGATATATAAAACTACTGTTTCAGATGTTCCCATATCTCTCTCGGGATGTCCACAAAATTCTTAAGATCTTTTATAATGACTGAATCGTTTGTAGCTGTCAGCATCTGAAGCTTTTTTAATGTATAATCGACATTTTTTACGGCTTTAGCATCTCCTCTTAAATTGTATTTTTCAAGATTCTTTCTTATGAGAGAGCAAAGCTCTCCACTTTTGCTTATCTGAACATCAAAAAAGAATAAAGCTTCTTTAGGCGGATATTTTCTAAACAATGAAAATATTTTCTCAAGAGCTTCATTACTTCTCTCAGTAAACTTATATTTTTTAAATATTCCTCTCGTATCCCTTATTATACCATCAAAACAGAGAAAAGCTTTATCTTCAAGTACAGACTCTGTGGTAATGAGAACATTGTAACCATCTACGGCTAAAAACTTATCTTCTATATCTTTTATCTCGCATTTCTTTCTTTTTACACTCTCTATTTTCCTTTTTGAGAAAACAATCCTCATAAGTTTGTATCTATCTTTCTTCTTTAGTTTATAGTGATCACTGACAAACTTTACAGCTAGATCTTTTTTGTATCCTCTATTTAAGAGGAAATATAGATCTTTCAATGCTTTCATAAAAAGGACGCTATCAAAAACCCGAGAACACCGAAGGAAGCGAAGGGCATTGCAGGTATACCCTCTTTTTCATAGAATTTCGTAGCCAGTAGAAGCCCAAATAACGAGAAAAATGACGTTATGAGATAGGCTATAAAATTGTAGTTGTAATAAACGGAGATTATCAATAGATTCGGAAAAATGATATCTGCTGCCCCCAGGATTATAGTCTCATCTCCTATTTTTGCCCTGAAAACCTGGCTTCCTCCCTTTTCTACCACATCATCAGCCAAGGTGATCATGTGTTTTGTCTTCCTAACTGAGATAATGTCATAAATTGAGAGTAAAATCATTAGAATAGCTATAATGAGAGGTTTTAAAGACGTACCGAGGAAAGAAACAACGCCAACAGATAATATTATAGTGCAGTAATTCAGAACATACCATTTTCTGAATTTGAACCTTATAAATACTGTAACGAATGAAGAAGCTATAGAGAGGTACATTCCTATAAAAAATGTGAAAACATAATAGTTCATGAGAAACAATCCGAAATAATCCACAAAATAATATAAAAATTTACTGAGGTTGAGTTTTATCAGTGCGAGAACAAAGGCAGATGCAATTAATATGATAAAAAATAGATAAAAAGATGTGGATGGATTTGATCCGCCTTCTATAATAACTATTTCCCTTTTAAAGAATTTTTGTGTTACAAGGAGACCAAAAAATTGTACAATTAGGAAATTAAATAGAATGAAAGCCTTATCTTTCATTCCTGCACCTTTACATCAAGGTCTTTTTCCAAAATTTCTATTATATCTTCTTTTGATTTAAAAATTTCTTTCTGAAGCAGATCATTTTTCGTTTCAAGGTTTTTAATTTTCTCTTCACTTTTTATAATTTCAGATTGCAGGTTATCTATCTTTCTTTTTATTATTTCCTCTCTATTTTCTTCTCTGCTTGTTATTACAAAAGAATCTACCTTTTCCTTATACTCAATGTACTCCTTTTTTTTATCTTCTAGATTTCCCTCTAAGATATATTCTGCCAGTCTGAGTATTTTCTCCCTTTTGCGTGGATTTTTTTCTATTTTTTCAATATTCGGGATAGATTCCCGAAAAACATTTAGATCAGAATCGTTTAAGAAAGTTTTTACAGGGAATTCTATATACTCCTGAATCTGTTTTTTTAATTTTTTATCTGTAACGATCTTTTCCAGTTTTCTCATTTCTCTTTTCAGTGGTGCAATTGTACTGTAAATCTCGTTTTCTATTTTTTTAAACTGTTTTTTCAGTTCTTTGTACTCTTCCATCTTTTCTTTTTCACCTTTTGCCATATCCTCAACTTTCGAAAGCTCTTTTTTCTTATCTTCTATTTCGATCTTTTTTTCCTCTATCTCTTTTTTTATATCCAAGATTTTTGATTTGTTTTCTTTTATTTCTATTTTTTTAGATTTATTTTCAGAAAGGGTATTCATTATGTTTTCTATCGTCACAAATTCAGAGTTTTTTAAGACATTTCCAAGTTTTTCCACATTCTCAGTAAAATCTTTCAGGAATCTACTTAAAAGCTTCATCTCTCTTTCGTAAACAATCATCAGATATCTGCCGTGCATCCCTATATATTTTTGAATTGAACCGACAGTTTCTACAAGGTTCTTATGTACTTCCTTTAAGGAATCTATATCGCTATAATCCGTGTTAATTTTTTCAGTAGTCAAAAGAAGGCTGCTAATAAATTTATCCTGGCTGCTTAATGCGATTTTATATATCTTTTTAAATATTCTTTCATTTGGGGTCATGAATTTAAATTCATTGAGAAAATTTTTGATCTTTTGTTTACTGTCTTCTATTTTGTCTATATACCTCTTAGAATCTCTCATTATCTCTTCACTTTTGGAAGTATATCTCTTTCCGATCCAACTTTCTACCTCAGTTTTTTTTACTTTTTTCTGGGACCTAAAAAGCATAGTAACCCTCAATTATATTTTTACTGAGCAACCTATTTAAATGTTAGTAACTCATTATGATAGTACAAGACCTAAGGAGGAAAGAAATTGACTATTGTAGAGGAAGCAACCCAGACAGATTTGGACAAGCTGGCAGAGATGGATACGGAAGTATTTAAGGAGAAAGCTATATCTCCATGGATTTTAAAAGCTTTCTTGAGACATGGAAAGGTATATGCTATAAAAAAAGAAAATGAGCCAATAGGATCTGCTTACTGCATGACTGAGTGGGCTGATGAGAAAAAATCCAAGAAAAATGTTTTTCTATTGAGATTTTTTATAAAGGAAGAGGAAAGGAACAAAGGACACGGGACTTTTTTGATAGGAGAAATTTTAAAATTTTTAAAACAGGAAAAATTTTCGAGAGTTAAAACAACAGTAGATCCCAAAAATATCATTGCAATAGAGATTCTCTGTAACTACTATGGATTTAATGGTCTTAGTTTTCTGCTCAATGAAGAAGGCAACGGGCAGCATAGATTATGTTTGGATCTGGATCTGGATAGAATGACGTTCAGAAGGGGAAAGGAAAAAAAATTTTACATAAAAACTGGAAAAACAGACGTTCTGTCAGATGAAAGAATGCTGGCAAATCCAGAGGCACCTGCAGAGATAAGAAAGCTTATAAAAAAACATTACATCTGCAGAGGGATTATAAGGTTTAAGGGAAAAGATTACCTCTATTTTACGAGGGATGTTACATATATATAGCACTGCAAAACTTTTTAAATTCAGTAAAAAAGAAAGTTTATGAAAAAATTAGCACTACTTCCTATATTCCTCATACTCAGTACAGTATACGCAGATAATGCAAATGTTTCATTAAACTATAAAGATATAGTGGAGCCCAATGAGACAGTAGAGATAGATATTAAGATAAAAAACACATCGACAACTTATTTATGGAAATGTAAAGCTTCCGTAGATCTAGGACTCTTGGGAGACGAGATACAGTATTTCACAATTATATCTGAACCCAGTTGGGATGAAAAGATACAGGTAGGATCTTCTGTAAACGGGAAAATAAAGATAAAGATCAGTTCAGATGCAGATAATGTAAAACTAAGAATACCGATTATA